>NZ_JBNDYG010000072.1:0-17397 GCF_049893405.1 Paenibacillus sp. Dod16 | reverse complement strand
CAAAAGGAGCTGCAACCCATGAATATTCACGCTGCCGGCGAGAACTCATCTCTCATGATTGATGATACGGACCGCAAAATCATTGCGATCCTCGGCAAGAACGGGCGAATCTCGTACACGGATTTGGCCAAGGAGATCGGATTGTCCCGCGTTGCCGTACAGGCCAGGGTCAATGCGCTGCTCGATGAAGGCGTCATTGAGCGCTTCGCGGCCGTCATTAATCCGGAGAAAGTGGGAATTTCGGTGTCCGCTTTTTTTAATGTGGAGGTGGAGCCCAAATATTTGCAGCAGGTGGCGGATACTTTGGAGAACGAGCCGTATGTAACAAGCCTGTATCATATGACCGGTCCCAGTAAACTGCATATGCACGGACTTTTTACCGATCATAAGGAAATGGAAATGTTTTTAAATGAGAAGCTTTACCCGCTCCCGGGCATTACGAGTGTGGACACGCAGATCTTGATCAAGCGCTATAAAAGCCGAATGGGCATCCGACTCTAACTCTCTCGACAGAAAGGACTCATACCTTGCCTGATAAAACTAGCAACCCATACATGGAATTAATGTTCGGCATGTTCCGAACCGGCATACTCGGCTACGGCGGCGGACCTTCGGTTATTCCGTTGATCCGTCACGAGGCCGTCGTTCGTTACCACTGGCTCAGCGACGATGAATTCGGAGAGGTACTCGCGCTGGCCAACGCGCTCCCGGGCCCGATTGCCACGAAGATGGCCGCCTATCTCGGTTACCGGAAAAAAGGGGTGCCTGGTGCTATAGCTGCCGTTCTCGCGCATATCCTGCCAACCAGCATTGCGATGATCGCGCTGCTGTCGGCCGTGACATTCCTCAGCAGCTCCAAAGTGGTGGCAGGCATGATTGCCGGCGTTACGCCGGTCATTGCCGTCATGCTGGGCACGATGGCTTACGAATTCGGCGAGAAGGCTGTAAAGGGACTTGGCATTTACGCCGGGATCGGATTTTTCGTGGTGTCGTTTCTCCTGCTGGAGCGTTTCCAGCTCCATCCGGCCCTCGTCATTATGCTGTTCCTTGCTTATGGCACCGTGCATTTTAGAACCGTAGCCAAACTCAAAAAACAAAGACGGGATAAGGAGGGGTCCGCCTGATGGAAGAATGGCTGCAGCTGCTGGTCAGCTTTTTTGTCTCCAACGTTCTCGGGTATGGCGGCGGCCCTGCTTCGATCCCCCTCATGTATAAGGAAATCGTCACGAATCACGGCTGGCTGACCGACCCGGAATTCTCCAACATGCTTGCCCTTGGCAACGCACTTCCCGGGCCGATCGCCACCAAAATTGCCGCTTTTGTCGGGTATGGCGTATCCGGCTGGATGGGCATGACTCTCGCCCTCGCGGCGACGGTCATCCCTTCCGCGGTAGCGCTCATCTGGCTGCTGAATTTGCTGCAGAAATACCGCACGTCGCCCGTGGTCAAAGGCATGACCCTGCTGGTCCAGCCGGTCATCGCCATCATGATGCTGACTCTGACCTGGCAGATCGGCCAAAGCTCCGTCATCTCCATCGGCCTCCTGCAATCCCTCGGCATCGCCGCCGTCGCTTTCTGGGCCATGAACATCCGCAAGATCCACCCGGCGCTGGTGATCCTGGCCGCGTTTGCTTACGGGGGCTTGGTGTTGTCGCAGGTGGTGTGAGGGGGGATCGAGTAACAACAGTAACCCGTTCTCTAAAATCGCCCTGACCAAAAGAGCGAGTATGAGGGACTCACTCCCACCATACTCGCTCTTTTTTCAATTGAGAGCCATCCAAGCCGTCACCGGACTACGCACCGTACCTATCACCCCGCTTAGACGAACAGTGCAATGAGCAGCAGTGCAATGAGCAGCAGTTCACTGTGAACCGGACGTCCAAAAATATGATCGCCATATGGTCGACAGCCATCCAAGCATGCCCCGAACCACGCATCGTGCGCACAGGGAGCAGTGCGCACGATGTACAAATATCATTCAATATGTCCCTAAGTCCTCTTGCTCTATGGTCGTGAGGACTTTCTAACGGACTCAGAATACCTTATTTTGTACAAAATAGCCCTTTGGGTAGCTTTAGCGGACACAGAGGATCTTATTTGCTGTTTTTATTGATATTGGCACCCGTAATTCGCACAATAACGGATCTGGAGTCCGATACATTGTAAATAATCGAGTTTTGATCTTAAATAACGGATCTAGGGTCCGTTAAAAGCTGACACAAGAAACTTGAGTCCCCATGGGTAGTACTGGTACCTTCAGCCCCATTAATTACATACCATTAATTACATCCCATTAATTACACCTCTTCAACTCCCCGCCTGCTTCCTCCCCATCACCACCCCGATCTTGCCCTCATGGACCTCCACCTTATACTTCTTCACCCGGATGCGGTCGCTAAACAGCGACTTGCCGGTCTGCAGGTCGAACTCCCACCCATGCCAGGGACAGCGGACAATTTCGCCTGCCCGGCCGTATTCGTAGTCGTATACTTCCGAAGGAAGCGTCGTACCGGAGACCAGTCCTGCGCAGATTGGCGCCCCCTGATGCGGGCAGTAGTTCAGAATCGCATGGTACTCGCCGTTGACCCGATAGATGCCGATTTCGCGTCCCTCTATGTTCACGACCGCGTGCCCGCCCTCCGGAACGTCCTCCTCCGCCAGCACGTAATGTACCGCCATACATGCCACCTCCTTGCCTATGAGCCCAGCTTTGTAGGGTTTGGCTTTGAGTTTGGCTTTGACTTTAGTTCAACTATTTTTTTGCCTTTGTTTTCGACCTTCTTCTTTCGCCTTTGGTTCAACTTTGTTTTGTGTTTTCGACCTTCTTCTTTCGCCTCTGGTTCAACTTTGTTTTTGTGTTTTCGACCTTCTTCTTTCGCCTTTGGTTCAACTTTGTTTTAGTGTTTTCGACCTTCTTCTTTCGCCATTGGTTCAACTTTGTTTTGCCCTTGTTTTCGACCTTCTTCTTTCGCCTCTGGTTCAACTTTGCTTTGAATTTAGTTTACCTTTGTTTTCGTCTTTGATTTCGACTTTGCTTTGACTTTAGTTCAACTTTGTTTTTGCCTTTTTCTTTTCGCCTTTGTTTTCGCCTTTCTTTCGCCATTGTTTTCGACTTTCTCTTGCCTTTGGTTCATCTTTCGTTTTTCTCTGGCTCATCTTTCGTTTGCCTTTCGTTGGTCTTTGGCTCATCTTTGGCTCGTCTTTCGTTGGTCTTTGACCTGACTGTGGTCTGACTTTGCTTTACCCATACCCCAGCTTCAATTGTTCAAGCAAGCTTTCATACGGACCGTTCATCCGTTCATCCATTTATCCATTCATCCATTTATCCATTCACCAATTCCCTCAATCCAACCTGTACAGCTGCTTCGCATTCTCGTAAAAAATCTTCCGCCGCGCCTCCGGCTTCAGCCCCCGTAAAATGTGGCTCGGCGAGTCGAAGTCCCAGTGCGGGTAGTCGCTGGAATAGAGCAGCATGTTCTCGGCATCAATCATGTTGAACAGATCGATGAGATGCTGCGGATTGTCCGGCTCCTCAATCGGCTGCGTCGATAAATAGCAGTGATCCCGGATGTACTCGCTCGGCATTCTCGTCAGCCAGGGCACAGTTGCGCGCAGCGCCTTGTAGTTTTTGTCCAGACGCCACATCAGGCCCGGCAGCCAGGCTACTCCGCCTTCAACCAGAACGACCTTGAGGTTCGGATACTTTACGAACACGCCCTCGCATACCATGCTCACCAGATGTGCCATGAACATCTGGGAGAGGCAGGTATGCCACTCAATGTAGCGGGTCGGGTAGCCGGCAGCGGTGGGAGCCGTCGAGCTCCCGCCGCCTTCCGCTCCCGGGTGGATCGCGACCGGAAGGCCGTTCCGCTCCGCCGCTTCGTAGATCGGGTGATAGTGGCGCTGACCCAGCGGCGACCTCGCTGCACTGGAGATCATCACCTCCACGATATCCGGATGACCGCCGATCCGGTCGATCTCGCGTGCCGCCAGCAGCGGATCCTGGGTGGCTACCGCCATTGCGCCTTTGAATGCTTTATGTTTGCCGAGCCACTCGGCGATCAGATAATCGTTATATGCCGAGCATATCGCGGCCGCGTAATCCGGATCATGCGTGGAAGAGATATTGTAGACGACGCCCGTCAATACGGCATAATCCAGATTGTAGCCTTCGATCAGCTGCTTGATCATATAATCGGGATCGGAGCCGGCTTTGCCTCCACCCGGAGGGATCGAGTCTTTTTTCATCACGCCGATCGGCGAGTAGTACCCTGAGCCTGCATAACCGATGCCGGATGTCGCTACCCGGGAGCGCCAGGGCTCCTGCAGATATGGCAGAAGCGCCCTGTCGTCCTGTTCGTTATGAACGTCGACATCGATGATTTTCATATCGTCCATTGCCTGATTCCTCCATTCCACTTGCGGATTACTTGCCGCCGTATGTGCGAGTATAGGCGGTGTTGTACATGGTAAGGAGTTCATCGGAGCCGAGTTTCTTGGCCTGGTCAATAAATTGCTGATAGGTGGTGTCGTTAATCGGAGTTTTACCGGTCACAAATTCCGTCACCTTCTGTTCAAGGAATTTGTTCAGATTGTTCAGCTTCGATTTCTCGAGCTCCAGCTCCTCTTCCGTCTTGACGATCTGTTTTGGTGCAGGGACAATATACTGCTCATACCTTGCATTGATATCCTTGCTCTTCTCGCTTAATCCACGCTCCCAGACTTCTCGCGACTTGGCGTTATTCAACGTGATCTGGTCATACCATACGCCCCAGTCCTTGCGCAGCGCATTAAACGGAGATTCGCCGAACTCCTTGTTATATACCGCTTTGCCGTCCTCCATCGTATACGTTTTGCCTTCAATGCCTAAGGACAAATAATTCGTTCCCTCTTCGCTCACCAAATAATCGAGGAATTGGACGGCGCGCTCCTTATCCTTCACTTTGGCCGATATCGCTCGGCCGACGGTGCCAACGACCGGACGGGAGAACTGATAGTTCTTGATCCCTTCGGCGGCAAAGGAAGGAATCGCGTCCAGCTCATACTCGGCCGTACCGGCCCCCCGCGCCTTCGCTACAAGCGACTCGAGATCAGCCTTCCAGAAAAAGGTCACCAAGGATTTGCCCGTCAGTATGCGCTCCTCCCACTGTGCTTGCGTCAGCAGCGAGAATTCCGGATCCAGCAATTTTTCCGCATACAGCTTATTCAGATACACCAGCATATCCTGATAATTCTCATGGTACGGCGCGAATGCGTATTGATCCGTGGTCGGATCCAGGTTGTAGAACCCGCTGATGCCGGTGAAGATACGTCCGAAGGTCGTATACAGCCCCGTATCACCAACGATGGCGTTCGAGATGAGCGGATAGGAATCCGGAACCTTCTCCTTCAATGTTTTCAGATACTGATAAAATTCATCCACCGAGGTCGGTGCCTGTATCCCATGCTGATCCATGATGTCCTTGCGGGCATACCAGATAAAGTTGAAGCCCTTGCCTTCCGCATCCCCTTCCAGTACGGGTACGGTGTACAGGCCCCCGTCCGTGCCCGTTGCCAGCGCCTTGGCCTCAGGATATTTTTCGTAAAAGGCTTTCAGATTCGGTGCCCGGTCCAAGTAATCATTAAGGTTCAGGAACACCTTCTCCGGCCCGTGCTCCCGGCCGTCCTGCGTCGGCACCTGGATAAAATCCGTGGCCGTGTTCGTGGCAATCATGATCTGCCTTTTCTCCTCAAGTCCTTCCTGGCTTACGATTTGGAACTTCACACTGACGCCCGTCTTGGCCTCAATCTCTTTGAAAATCTCCCAGTCATCCCGAACCTTGCCCTCCACCCGGTCGTATACCAGCCATGAAAAAGTAACCGGTTTGTCAGGGCTTAATGTCCCCGAATCATCCTTGCCCCCGCCGGTGCATCCCGTAACCAGCATCGCGCAGAGCAGGATCATGGCAAGCGCTGTTCTGAACCCCTTTCGCCTCATTTCCTAACCTCCTTTTTTATCATCACAACGTATAGAAATGGATTAGCGTGGAATCCATAACTACCCCTTAATGCCGCCAATCATCGTGCCCTGCACAAAATATTTCTGGATAAACGGATAAACGCACAGAATCGGCAGCGTCCCGATCATGATCATGGCGTATTTCAACGTCTCCAGATGCGTCAGGTCCCCTTCGCCCTGAACATTCGTGCCGGCGATCAGGATGTTGCGCATCATGATTTGCAGCGGGTACATCTCCCGGTCATTCAGATAGATCAAAGCGCTGAAGAAGGAGTTCCATTGATTCACGGCCGTGAACAGGCCGATCGTGACCATCACGGGCACGGATAACGGCAGCACGATCCGTACCAGAATCTGCAGGGATCCGCACCCGTCGATGGCAGCCGCGTCCTCGAGCTCCTCCGGCAGCGCCTCGAAGAATGTCCGCATAATGAACAAATACCATGTGCTGATCAGGGAAGGGAGGACGATCGCCCAGATCGTGTCGAGCATCCCCAGCTTCTGAACGATCAGGAAGGTTGGAATCATGCCGCCGCTGAAGAGAAGCGTGAAAGCCGCCATCAGCAGAATCACCCTCCGACCCGGCAGCCATCGCTTCGCAAGCGGGTAGGCCATTGCGGAGGTCGCAATCAGCGTCAGCACCGTATGGAGGAACGTATATCGGATCGTATTCCAGTAACTCACCCAGAGATCGGGGTTATAGATGAGCTGCTCGTAGGCAATGAGCGTAATTTTTTTCGGCCACAGCAGCACCGCGCCGCTCGCAACCATGGCATTGTTGCTGATGGAAGCCGAGAAGACGTACACCATCGGGTAGGCCATCACCATGATCAGCACAATCATGAACAAGACATTGAATACGTCAAACAGCTTCGAGGCGAAGCTTTCCTGTTTTTTCATCACGCACCTCCCTTACCACAGGCTGGTCTCCGAATATTTGCGTACGATCCGGTTAGCCGCAACGACCAGAATGAAGCCAATCGCCGATTGGAACAGGCCGACCGCGGTCGCGAAGCTGAAATCGGCATCGAGGATGCCCCGCCGGTACACAAAGGTGTTAATGACATCCGAGGTTTCGTAATTCATCGTGTTGTAGATCAAGAGGATTTTCTCGAAGCTGGCCTCCATGAAATTGCCGAGCGACAGTACGAATAGAATAATCATGACCGGCACCATGCCGATGAACGTAATATGCCGGACCTGCTGCCACCGGTTTGCCCCATCCATCTTGGCCGCTTCATACAGCGTCGGATCGATGCCGGCAATCGCAGCCAGATAGAGGATGGTGCCCCATCCCACCTTCTGCCATATTTCGGAGCCTACATACACCGTCCGGAACCATTCCGGCATGCCCAGAAACATGATCGGTTCCATACCGAACAGCTTAACGAGCAGATGGTTCACGACGCCCGTGGTCGGAGACAGGAAGGTCACGAGAATGCCCGCGATCACGACGGTGGACAGGAAATGCGGCATGTAGCTGATATTTTGCACGAACCGCTTGAACCATTTGCTCTTCAGCTCATGGAACAGGATCGCCAGAATGATCGGTGCCGGAAAATGAAACAGGAGATCGTACACATTCAGCATGATTGTGTTGCGAATCAGCTTCCATGCATCGGGGGTGACATAGAAAAATTCAATCAAATGCTTGAGTCCGACAAATTCACTTCCCAAAATGCCCCGGCCGATCGAATAATCCTGGAAGGCGATGATGATGCCGTACATCGGCGCGTACTTGAATATCAAGTAATACAAAATGCCAGGCAGCATCAGCAAGTACAACGCTTTATGCTTTCTCAGAACATAGCCGATCCGTGATAGCTGCGCCAATAATCCTCACCTCCGATTGAAAGCATTTACATTCGTTTGTTGTTGTTCCCACTATACGAGCCGTCCTTCTTTCGCGTAAAGCGTGCATCTTTTCCTGGAGACACTCCTTTTGCAACCCCCGTGGCACAAGGCTTTCCGCTTGGGTCTATGCAAAAAAAGAGACTTCAGAAAATAATGCAGTCTCTTCTTTCCTATTGGTGGGAGCTCCTGTATTTAGCAGGTGTAATGCCCTCATATCGGCGGAAAGCCCGAATCAGAGAATTTCGGCCCCAATACCCGACCTTCTCAGCAATTTCGTCAATTTTCAAATCGGTTTCAAGCAACAATTGCTTCGCCTTCATCAGCCGGTATTTCGCGATATATTCCACGTACTTCTCGCCAACCTCCTCCTTGAAGGTCCGGCTGAAATGCCCGATGGACATATTCATCATCCCGGCAAAATGTTCGATCGACAGCTCTTGATCGTAATGCTTATGAATGTACTCCAGAATCTCCATAAACTGTTGACTCCGGCTGCTGGAAGCCGGCTTCCGGAACAGAAAACCATGAATCTCCGTAAAGCAGCACGTAAGCTCGTCCCATGTCATGCAGCGATTTATCCGTTCGAACAGCCCCGAGTAATACGGAACGTTGAGTTCATTGCGCTCCGATTCCACCGCCCGAATCCAGGTGTTGAGCACATCGACAAGCAGATATTTCATCTGCACGGCTGTTGCATCCTTCCCCTTTCCCTCCTCCAGCAGAGCAAGCACGGAATGAAGCAGCTTGTCATACTCACGGGTTTTGTACTGATTGAGGATCCGCTGGACCTCCTGCACAGATAGGAAAGGATCCCACTGCTGCAGCTCCCGGGAAGGCTGACTTCCGCAAATCTCTACGGTGGAATGCAGCCCCCGGTACTTCAGCATGGCCAGGGCATGCTCATAAGACTGGTGCAGCTCTTCCATGGCGCGAACGGTCTTTCCGATCCCGATGGTCGCTTTATAATAAGCCCCGTATTCCTGGAAAATGTGCCGGATTTGCTCCGCTACTTTTTCAGGATGACCCTGGCCCTCCGTGATGTGACCATGCTCCACGATGCATGCCATCAGATCCGGCCTTGTCTGGCAGATCCAGACCATGCCGGGTGCCAGCCGAAGAATCTTGTCCTTCAGCTCGGTCAGCAAAAAGATCTTGGCGGATTCCGATGTCGAGTCGGAAACCGACCGGTCATAGTGGAAAGAGATGCACAGGACGGTTCTTGCCGCCTTGTGGCTGTAAGCAAACTCAATCTCCTTGGCGTAGTACTCAATCGATAAGGCATCGCGGTATTGCCCCAGCAGGATTTTCGTGAAAAACTGCTCCTGCACGATCGGCAGCATCCCGTTCACCATCTGGTACAGCTCTTTATTCTCCGTCATGATGAATTGGGAATAACGTTTGATGGCATCAAACTCGTTTCCTTCATGGCCGACTTCCCCATTCGGAGCGTGATGCAGCTTCAGCCCATCCTTAATCTCCCGGATCGGCCGGTATAATCGCCGGCTTAAATAATACGAGGCGAGTGCGCCGACTAGAAGGAAGAATACGAGGAACAACCAACAGATCCATCGGGTAATATAAACCGGCTTCATCAATGTGCCTAAGTCGATCATGCTGATATAATGCCAGGACGGATCGAAGCCGGAGGCCATGAAGGACAGCCCCCTCTTGTCCGATATCGTGAATTGCGAAGCAGTGCCGTCCGTACGTATTCGCTGCTGCAGAGCAAGCTGTTCCTGCTCAGTCAGTCCGTTCTGGGCGATCACTTTGGCCCCATGATCTACAATCGCCGTGCCCGTAACCCAGCTCTCCGGAATGTGAATCTGCTCCTCAAGCTTGTCTCGTTTCACTTCGACCAGGAGATAGACTTCAGGGGCGGTCGTATTAAACGGGTAGCTCATGGCAGCTGTCAAAGAGGCGGGGGAATCCATGAAATCCATCATTTTTTTGCCGGATAATTCGGCTTCCAGCTGATGGCGTCGGTTTAAATCCAGGGGATAGCGGGAACGAAAATAATACGCTTTATTCGTGTAGGTTTCAGCATCGATCATCAAATCCTGGTGCACGAAATAATAATACGCCTTCTCGACCAAGTCATCGGATTCCAGCTGCTGCAGCTGCTCCCGCAGGGAATGAAGCAATTCCGGAAGCAGCAGGCTATCCGGCGTTGAGGACAGGGGAGCGAGCAGCACGCTCCGTAATCTGGAGGTGCTGAGGATATTAATCATGCTTGTCTTCAAGGATTGCAGCTCGGTGTCCGTCTGCTCGGAGAAGCGGTTCATCATCACTTGATTGAAACGCTCGGCATCCTTTTCAATGATGCGAACGACCAGCACCTGAGCGAGAACCGACGCAACAATCACGGGAATGAGAATGAGGAGAAAATAGTTGGCGAATAGTCTCCAAAACAAGGTGTGCCTTCTGGGAGGTGGAGAATCAAGCTCCCCCGGCTCAGGAGATCGGTTAGGCGTTGTCCTGCGATTCATGAGTGTCCCCCCCTTGTTATTTAAAATTGCAAGTAAACAAGGCTTGCATTTACGTCTACTATATTTAGATGTCAGTTATAATATTCGCCGCAACTTCCATGCATGGAGTTTGCACAGAAATGACGTTACCGGACATGTTTGCATCCATAGCAAAAAGAGCCAGGAATCTCCTGGCCCTTACGCATCCATTCAAAATCAACCTATTTTACAGTAAATCGTTGCGACACTCCAGTAGCACTCCATTAACCCGCTTGATCTATTCTTGTGGACACCGGAGGTTTTCTTAAAGAGAGAGACAACCAGACACAGTGGACGGCCAGCACCAGCAAAATGAACAGATCGTATCCGATAAATACATCACTATTGTCATTACCGACAAACTGGATAAAGTTATGAAGGAAGTGTAATAGAATCAGAGGGATGATATTTTGGTTTTTCACCATCAGTAGAGCCAATACAGCGCCTATAAGCAGAGCATATACAATCTGTAAAACCGTTTGGAATATGTCCTGCCCTGATAAGACGTTCAGTACATGCGTGACCGCAAACAGAGTGCTGGAGGTGATGACCGCGGTTGGAATGCCTTTGGGCAGCAGTGTTTTCAAAATCAATCCCCGATAGATGCTCTCCTCCACAAATCCAACGAGCAGTGTGAAGAAGATAAAGAACAGGATCTCCGATGCGCTGATTTCACGCATCCCCTTAAGCGAGATTGTAATTAGAATAAGAAGCAAGGGGGAATAATAGAGCCATCCGGCGGCCGGTATACTGTTCAGCTTACGGAAACCGAGCGGGTTCCACTTCTTTTTCCATGTAAAGTACGCTATCAACACAAGAGCGATTGGGATAAATGAGATCAGCACAGGCGAAGTGTAACTTAACTCTTTAATCGTAGAGTAAGCCCCAGCAGCAAATACGGCTAATAACAGCAGAACCTCGATAATGACAACGGTGAAAATCGGGTGTTTATGCGAAAAAGAATCCTTAGTTTTCCGGTTTAACATGGTTCAGATCCTTCCTCTCCATAATATCCTTCAACCATTGCCGTTCCATCTGAAAATGGTTCAGTCCATACGCCAGAACCGATACCCGATAGTAATAATTCTCCGGATGTTCGATCTCAGCCAATTCTCCAGCCACGACGTTCTTCACCGCTTCAAGCATGTGAATTTCCTGATCCAGCTTAAATATGTACTCGGCCAATCGCTTTTGACGAAGTTCTTCATCCAAATAATCAAAAAAGAAAATACGGATCAGCTGCTCATTGCGTCCTGTCTGCATCGGTCCAGACAACCAGTCGAGAAAAGCCTTTTCACCACTGGGCCGCAGAGAATATAGCTTCTTGTTCTTACTGTTATCCGTCTCGGTCAGCATAACCATGTCCTTCTCTGCGAGTCTCTTGAGCGCAGGATAAAGACTTCCGTAACTCGCTTTGTAGAAAGTGCCTACAGTGCTGTCGATTGTTTTCTTAAGATCATAGCCGCTCATTGTTCCTTCCATTAGCATGCCGAGGAGAATGTACTCCAGCAATGTCATCACCACATTTCATATAATATATCTGTTCGATATATCTGTTTGATATATTGATCATCGCATTTTTTCCAAAAGGAGTCAATCTAATTTTCAACAAATAATTCTTGATCTTGCGTTTATCAAACACAAACCAAAAACGCCCCCGCATCTGTCGCCAGACACCAGGGACGCTTATCCATCCATTCGTTCGTTTTATTCCATGCGCTCAAACACCTTAAACCTTCGATCTTCCTGCAATGCCACCAACGTATGTTCATCGACTACGTAAATTTCCGTGCCTTCCGGCAGCTCGTTCGACGATAAATGCGTATCCGGATATTGATCCGGTTCGAGCCGCTTCTGAATCGTGCCCGCCAAGGTCAAATCTGTCTCCGCAAAAGCCTCGGCACCCTCAATGTCTTTTCCAATATACTCTTGGTCATCGTACTTTAACAGAGACGCATAACTGGCCGACTGCTTGCTGCCGCAGCCCAAACATAGGATCAACAATAGGCTGATGATCGGAATCCCTGTTATCTTAAGCCTCTTGCCCATAAGTCTTCCTCCTTTGCGGACGTCTCCCTACGGTGTTTGTCATCTATCGATAAAAGCTATAACAGCTCATCCAAGCGTTCCTTTAACGCTCGGGCATCATAACGAATAAAAGCTCCGTTGACCGTACCGACGAGCACTTCCCGTTCCGTTACGTTCAGCGCGCCGTTCTTGGCATACACCTCTCGCAAATCGACGCTGCCGGTGACCACGTTATGCAATCTGCCCAAGCTTCTGCCGTCTTCCTTGTTCAACACCACGAGATCGCTTCCCAAACTTACCAGCAGGTACGAATCCAGAATTCCGTAGCTGCTGCCAACCAGATGGGAGAGATCGTCACCCACTTTGGAAGAGGTCCCCATTTTCCATAGGATGCTGCCGCTCTCTATATCTACCGCAGTTGGAATGCCGTTCAGTGTAAGATAGATTCGTTCTCCCTCGATGGCACCGCGTGCGGCTTTGCCTCTCACGGACCATAGTTCCTTATTTTCCAGGCTGTCATACAAAACGCTTTCGTAAGCGGTAGCCCCGCTGAAATACTCCCCGTTCAGCGCACGCTGCACCAATAGATACCGCTCATTCAGCACCTCGAACCTTTCCATCTGACGGGCCGGATACACGGCTTCGCGCGCCCCGGTTTCCATATTGAGCAGAACCCATTCCTTGCCAAGCAGCATCCATCTTGTTGTCATATCCGCAGGAGATACCGGATTGTAGCGATACCCTCCGATAAAATACGGATCTTGGGTCGGATCGTCCATAACCCTCTTACCAACCTTTACATTCCATGCCGCTTTGCCGGTGACCGGATCGTAAGCGGTAAGCTGTCCGTTCTGCTCGACGAGCACATACGGATCACCCGAACCTGCATTCAGCAAGCGGTGTTCGCTGGGCAACGCCTTTTTCCAACGCAGCTTTCCGGTTTCCTGATCCAGCACGCTCAGCACGCTTTTGGTTTCGTTCAGATTCAAAGCCTCATCCAGAATAATCGTATCGGCCGCAGCCATCATGGTCAGGCCAAATTCATTCTTCGGCTTAACCTCCCACAACACTCGTCCATCCGACATTCGAATATGCCTAACTCTGGCCACATAATCCTTAACCTCCGGGTTATAAGCCGAGTACATCGTAACATGCTTCCGCTCCTTATCCGTGAAAGCCGTATACCAGCCAAATCCCGCATCCTCCTGCCACAGCTTCTTGCCGGTGCCACGGTCAATCGCATACAGGGAAGAATTATCGTGCATCCCGCTGTATCCGCCATCATCTCCCTTGAGGAGCAGGACATCCTCGTTTGCCTCAAGCAGGAAGGTGAAATTCAGATTGCCCTGATTTCGCCAGTCGGGTTCGGCTTCAATCGTCTTTTGAGGCGGCACGGCGGCAAAACGATAGGTAAACTCGTAATCATCGCCAGGACTGTAACTCCGCTCAAAAGATCCGGTCCCAGGAATTACCCACTCGCTGGATGTCAGCTTTCCGGATGGAGAGAACGTCACGGTATAATGGGCATCCCGCTGTTCATATCTCCAGGTCTCGCCGAGTATCATCGGTTTATTGGAGGACTCCTCCTGATTCCGCGATGTCTCCTTCACCTGCGGTTCGCCGAGCAGCTTTTTCACATATGAAGAAGGAGTCCCTTTCTTAAAAAGAAGCTCCGTCAAGTTGCGTACCATATCCGTCGTTACTTCCGAATTTCCATCGAGCAGACCATCAGGCATCGCCTTCTTGGCCGTCGTATCCTTACCCTGTACCCACATCATTGCCGGGCGGTAGATCCGGTAATCTTCCTTCCACTTGGAAGGTGCGACCATGACGCCGTACCAGTCCTTCCACTGGGCTACGGCGATGAGCGACGTTCCGGTTTGGGATACCGGCCATTTCATTGCGCTTCCGGGAGCAAGATATATACTGCCGCTGCTGCGCAGTTGAAGCGAGAGCGGGAACGTTTCTTTCACTTGGGCAGCTTCCTTGGAAACATACCATGTCGGGAGCCACAAGTCTCCCCGGGAATCGGATTGGATAAAGGCTAATTCCCCCTTCACGGAGGTAAGCCGGAGCCTTTCTCCCTTGGCACCGTAATAGCTCACCTTGAGATTTGTCAGATGGCTATTCTTACTAAGCGCATTAGGAAACAATGCAGCCTTCTGCTGAATCGTAACACGTTGGCCGGATGTAAAGCCTTCAGCTTCTGCAGCATCAGCGAATACGACATGTGCGCTTTCCTGTGTCCGCTGAGTTGGGTGCCCCACAAGTAAAATACAGACGGCTGCCGTTATTCCGATGAATAGCCGCTTTCGGATCGATACGCGTAAACTCACAGAAACCATCCTCTCCCATACAAGCCTATATAATGTAAACGCTATTATAAGGCAAACTGTTCCAAAATCAAAACAAAAAAACTCCCTTCAGGAAAGGAGTCTATCCATCTCTTATTGCTAATGTACATTCACAAAAGATTCTCGTTAAAATGATTTCTGCTGCAAATTCACAATTAGCCGTCTTCTCCACATTATCGCACCTCCATACGCCAACTCGCTTCGGATAGAGTACGGCTCGGCGTTGGCCTGCCTGTCATTTTTCTGGTGCGGTTCGTCACCCCGTCCGATATGTCCCCCCATAACTGCCCGAGAAAGGATGCTGGAGCCATTGACGTGCTTCTATTGCTTGCTGTGGCCATCCCCTGAGCGGATCGATTCTCAATCCGTGTATCTTCGCTAGACATCTTGAACTCTGCGCATCCCGATAGCAACATGACACCAACAACCATCACAATGATTGCCGGCCATGCCATCGTAAGCCTGATGTTCCGTTTCGCATGATGTATGGATCCCATCCCGACTGCCTCCTTATGTACGTTCCTGAAGGAAAGTATAAGGAACACATCTTACCATTCCATGGTCCAAAATCTTAACGAATGCTTAAATAAAGCTGAACAATTACCTTCGCCACGTTATAACAGATCTTAGCAAGCTTCTTCGACTTCTTTTTCTACCCCTTTTTTTGGACTGCTTAATGAAAAAAACTGATTTGTGGTTGTAAAAGGAATGGGAAATTCACCTATATATATGAAGGCCAATTAAACCATATATAAGGAGAGTTGACCAATGAGAAATGTATTGTATGTACCCTTGGATGACCGCCCGGTAAACCTTGATGATGTAATCAAACTAGGACAAGCCTCAGGCTTGAACCTGATAACTCCTCTTGCTGCAGATATTCGTAACCGGCTCGATTCGGTCGCAGAAGCTTCAGGCAGCCAACTTATAGGCACCTCGGCACCTACCTTTGGTAAACCGGAAGATATTCGTCAGTTCATATTGGGTCACGCCTCTTCCGTCCAGGGTTTTATTATTTCGATCGATATGCTCGTTTATGGAGGCTTAATCGGTAGCAGACGTTTACGAACAAGCGGAGGAGGAACGTATCCCCATTATGATTCAGGGACAGCAGACTTGCTTGACGTAATCCGCGAGATTAAACAGCTTTATCCCAACAAGCCAATCTATGTGTTGGATACCATTATGCGACTCGCTACGACCACATATGTGGAAGGACTCTCTTACAACGCGTACACAGAGTCTCGCAGTCTCATGGGGATAGCTCGCAAAAAATATACAGACTTCAACGATATTTTGAACGGCTATAATATATCCAGTGATGGCACCGAGCTGGGCGATACCGTCCACTTCAATAAAACCCATTACTACAATACAAGGCAGCATAAGTTTAAAACCAATCATTATGTCTTGGACAGACTTGTACGTCAGGGTTATATTGATTTCCTGGCCGTTGGGGTGGACGATGCGAATAAAGAAGGCGTGCAAATGAATGAAATTCGATTTGTGGAGAACTACATCGATCGTTATCTAGGCGGTTGTGAGGGGCAAAATCCGAATCGTGCCATTATATTGCCTGATGCAGATGGCTTGGGTCATTCTCTGGTAGCACGGATGGCTAATCAATTGCATCGGGAAAGAAGAAAAACGCAAATTTCGGTGCAATATTTCGGTCCTCATGGATCCACAATCATCAACAACTATGAATACATGACTGTTCATCAGAATATTCTTCGTCATATTGATGTTGTTGGTGGCCAATGTGTCACTAGCACACCAAACATTGAAATCCTGGCAATCACAGACGAAACACAGGTGTCCAGTGCCGTAAGCCGTATCCATGCCAATGGAACAAACTTTGTAGCAACTGTGGTCATGGATTTCACGGGAAAAGGCTCTGCCAATCCAACGGTAACGGAAGCGCTGCTAGACAGCCAGTACACGGGACGCCTATTGGGTTATAGTGCATGGAACACTGCCGGGAACCTTATGGGCATCTCGCTTGGCATGGGGCAAGCGCGCTACGCTTTTTTGGTATCAGAGTCCTCTGCCTCCGAATTGAACATGGCCGTGAACGCTCATGGGTCACTACTCTTCAAACGATTTTTGAAGGATTATTATTATAAGAGGCTTGCTGTAGTCGATGTCCGAAGCTATTCCAGAACTCCAAGCAATATTCGTTACGATAATCTTCAAGCCTCGTTCGCTGATCAAAACATGCGTCTCTTTAACACAGAATCAGCTTACCAGCAAGTGTTCACGATTCTTCGAGATCAAATGCAGATCCACAAAACAACGCTGGCCGGAAGGAACGCTTTCCTGATCGGTGCCCCCACTCCGACATGCAATGTCAAACAAATAAAGGGGTCTTCGTGGACATTGTCAGAATACGACAGTGCTTCGCTGGTTTATGACAATCCTGATTTCATCTGGTGGCGCGCCTTTGAGATCACGCTCAATCCTAAGGTCACACTCCAATAATACGAGAATGAAAAGGACAGCTCGGTCTTTTAAAATGTACCCCATGTAAAGGACAATTAAAAAAGGTTAGGCACTTTGAAGAAGATGATTTCTGTACTGTACAGGAGTCATCTTCTTTAAGTTCCATTGATATCGATAGTGGTTGTAATACGTCATATAGCTTTT
The DNA here is from genome assembly GCF_049893405.1 of Paenibacillus sp. Dod16. NCBI lineage: Bacteria > Bacillati > Bacillota > Bacilli > Caryophanales > Paenibacillaceae > Paenibacillus > Paenibacillus sp. Dod16. The sequence continues at coordinate 13 of NZ_JBNDYG010000072.1, read as the reverse complement.
AATCTCTTGTTTT
>NZ_JBNDYG010000071.1:0-25817 GCF_049893405.1 Paenibacillus sp. Dod16 | reverse complement strand
ACGGCTTCTTTCTTCGTTTCTTCGCTATATCGATTAAAGGTTTGGCCTTTCTTCGCTGACATAACAAAAATCCCCTCCGGTATCCAGTATTTGAGTTCATTGTAACATGTCCTCTTTTTTCACTGTCTACCATGAGGGGATAATACCACATTCGCTTTGCATTCCGTCCTCTTTTCTTCTTGATTCGCATGCTTTGCAACCCCTTTCCCGTTCAAATATGAACGGTTTGGCTTGAGGATTCGCTATGAACCCCGCCTTCTTGAATATATCCCATGTTTTCTCGGGATTCTCGCGGGATCTTATTTAAAAATGGCCATTTTCAACATATCCTGCTGTTATTTTGATTAACAATTCAGGAGGCTTCGGGTACAATGAGGACATCATGACCTAGCCGGATTTCGTGAGAGGTGATTTGACATCAACTTTTTTTGTTCCGATCCCTTTTATATCAGTCGAGAGAGCAAATCCCGATCGAGTATTCCTTCATTCCACTATCACGACGCTTATGAAATTCTGTACATTGTCTCAGGCGAGCTGCATTATTGTATTGGAAGCCAGCCGTTTCAGCTCGTGGGCGGTTCTATGCTGCTCATTCGCAAGAACGACGGACACCGTCTGATCAATCCTAACGGTGCCCCATTCGAAAGAGTAACCCTGCTCTTTCAAGAAGAGTTTTTAGGCGGGTTGTTGACCGAGGATCCGTCTTTTCATCCCCTCTCCCCTTTCCAAGCAGGTTCCGGTTCCATCCGGTTAAAGGGTCAGGAACAGGGGTATGTCGAAGGGCTCTTTGCGAAGATGGCCGCCGAATCGGCTAACGAATCCCCAGAGTCGAATTTCTATCTCAAAATCCTGTTATCCGAGCTTTTGGTGTTCATCCACCGTATTCTGAACAGCGGCCGCCAATACATAACTATCTCTACCAACCAGGTTCATCAGCGTATCTCCCATATAGCTCACTTTATCAATCACCACTACGACCAGCGCCTCACTTTAGAGGAACTCACCAGCCGGTTCCATGTAAGTCCCTCCCATCTTAGCCGAACCTTCAAGGAATCGACGGGGTTTACCCTGATCGAGTATGTGAATCACGTACGGATCAAGCAAGCGTGTCATTTGTTGAAAGAATCCAATATGCAAGTTTCAGATATCGCCGAAAGCGTCGGCTTCGAGAATTCAACCCATTTCGGTCGCACGTTTAAAACCATAATCGGTCTCACTCCCCTGAAATTCCGTAAAATTCATCAGACGAATATACAGCTGTAAAGCAACAAAGAGCCTGAATTCCTTCTAGGGAATTCGGCTCTTTGGAACGTATGATATGAGTACACAGACAACGGTTGGCAGTGTGGACTAATCCAAATAATTGTAATATTCGATAATATCCGCTATCGTTTGCTTCTGATTCTTGGTTAAAGTGTAGTCCGTCGATTTATTGGATATATCTTCAAATCGTACAATGATTTCATCATTTGCTGGAATCACGTTACCAAGTAGGTCTTCAATTTTTTTATCTACATTGATATCCACTAGTTCGGTCATTCCAGAACCAAAAAGATCCACATCATTTACTTTATCCATCGGATTGAAGTCGAGCTCCTGCAGTTTGTCTCCTGCACGGACCTTCACTTTGGTAAACACAAACAAGGCTTTCGAAGCGTCCTCCTGATACCCAACTCGTAAGATTATGTATTTTTTGGAATCCTTTACGCCGATATAAGGATAGAAGTTCAATCCTTTGGTCACACCCGTGGATGGCGAGATAAAGGTAATATTTTCGACTTTATCTTCTTCAATTTCAAATTTTGCCTCCAGCTCCGTTTTCCGATTCTTGATCTTAGACTCTATATCGGTTTTCAGTTTCGTATATTCATCCTTTTTCTCAGCTTTGATAGCTTCGTCGACAGCTGCATTGGCTTGAATATAGTTTCCTTTTTTGAATAAATCCTGTGCTTCGGCAAATATTGCTTCATGATCACTAGTCTGGCTAGTACTTGCACTCTTCGCTGTTGTGCTGTTACCCGAATTGGATGAGGAATTGTCGGATAGTGTGCCAATGACGAATAAAACGACAAGAACCCCCACAATAATTAACAGTATTTTTTTGAATTTCGACTTTTTTTTCTCCACTTCTACGTTTATCCCCCTTAAGACTTATAAAAATATAGTTCTATAGTATCATCGAACTATTCCAATATCAACCGTCTTAGAGAATATAAACCAAGAGATTTTAGTAACACAATATCTATCCTACCAATCCTATTGAATCATCAATTAGAATTCCCTAACAATCACAATCTATATTGTTTACATAATATTTATTACGTAACTTTAAATTCCGGGGTGCAATTCATGGATTTTGGATATAAGATCGACTGAATTGGTATGGAATGCTTCGTTTGAATCCGTCCAGGCTGATTTCAGAAAATAAGAGGCATGAAACCGCCATCCTTGATGATCCGGATTAAAATCCAGTTGAATCTCACGCCCCGGCCTTCCACGGTACACCTTGGAACCCGGCATGCGCCAACTGCCAATTCTAGTGATCCTGTCCGGATTCTGACCCGTGATATATGTAAACCGGTCATTGTAAGGAATATCCTTCAAATAAAACCTTGGACATCCTACAGCAAACACATGGATTCCCCGATAATTAAACTTCTCCTCCAAATAAAGCCCTGCCTTATAAGCGATCACGCCTCCGGCGCTGTGCCCGATCAGGATCAGCTGCTCCGCACCAGCTGCATGCTCATGGATGATCTGTCCTGCTTCCATAACCCGCTGAGACTGCTCTCGAACCAAATCATAGCCGACTTGCGTAAGCTGCCGGGCCAGTAGACGGACTAACGAGGAAACCGATATGCCGTTTGCCATCCCGTAAGGAAAGATCATTAAGATTTTGGCATTCGGGTATCTTCGGGCAACCTCGCTTGCAGCATCTTCAAAATTATTTCGATAGGTCAGGACACCGGCAAAAAAGCACACCACCGTCCGGCACTTTATCGAGCATGTGCTATAGGAGGATACGAACGTCTCTGTCATGACTTCACAATCCACCTCCAAAAGTGTTCCATTCTTACGCTGTAACCGTGAGAGAAAACCCCCATGACCACAACGCGATTTATATCTGCATTGTAGCATGAGGGTCCTCTTAATTTCATATCCGGTTCACCTTATTTTTTGGCAGCCAACCATTGAGACAGCACATTAATTTCGTCTTCCGTCAGCCTGCCTTGGAATGCCGGCATTCCATTGCGCCCATTTGAAATAATACCTGCAATTTCGCTAGCGTCGTGCTTGGAGCCTACATTTTGAAGGCTGGGGAAATTTCCGCCCCCGCCTAAGTCGGTAGCATGGCAAGCCATGCAGTTGGCATTGTACAGCGTCATAGCTGCATCGTTGTTGGCATCCCCGCCGGTTGCTCCTTCCTCTGGTGCTTGTCCGCCGTTTTCTGCAGGAGCCGGAGCCGGATCTGCTGCATCATTACCACCACATGCCACCACAGCAAGAGCAAAAGTCAATAGCAATACTAACAGTAATCCTTTTCTGAACATGGTTGAAACTGCCTCCTTTTGTAAAATGCAAGCTATACTAACAGCCCGCCCTTTTTGCTGTATTCCATTATTCCATCCACTGTGCGATAAGCAAGAGCCCCGACCGTGCCGGTCGGATTATAGCCGCTATTATGCGGGAAAGCGGATGCGCCTACCACAAACAAGTTTTCCATATCCCACATTTGCATGTAGTTGTTGACGGCCGAATTGCCAGGGTTCTCTCCCATAATCACCCCGCCGGTATTATGAGTCGATTGGTATGTCGTAATTTCGTAAGGTCCCAGTTCCTTTAATTTCATGATATTCTGGCCCCCCATCTCCTGCACTATCTCCGCGCAGCGATCGGAAAGATACCTGGCCAACTGGCGATCCTGCTCTTCGAAATCAAACGTGATTCGAATCAACGGGTCTCCGAATGCGTCCTTATAGGTGGGATCCAAATCCAGGTAATGATGCCGATAAGGCATCGAAGAACCTTGAGACCCTACGGTCAGTACACTGTTGGCATACTTCAAGGAATTCGCCTTAAATTCTTTGCCCCAACGCGGTGATTCCTCCGGAACAGGATTGTTTTGAATAGGCCTTTGTCCGGTTACCGTATGGGCAATATTCCCCCCATGAATGAACTTCAGGTCCGAGTGATCGAAATTGTCGCCATTAAAATCGTCCACGCTCATCCCTAGGCTTCCTGCACCTGCAAATAAATTGAATTTGTCCTCAAAAAATCCGGCGGCATTCCCCTTGATCACCTGATAGGCATAGTTTTTGCCAATCACGCCCGCCCCGCTGGACGAGTCGTATGGTTTGCCGATTTTCGAGAGAAGCATCAAACGGGTATTGTTAAATACATAGCCCGTCGAGACGACGATATCGGCCGGCTGTTCGATTTCCTCCCCGGTCGTTAGGTCCGTGTACATGACGCCCGTTGCCTTACCACCCTTATGCAGAATTCTACGAACATAGGAATGGGTGCGGATTTCGAACTTTCCGGTTTTTTTCGCAACAGGAATCACGGTAACGACAGGATCCGCTTTCGCTCCGTATTCGCAGCCAAACCGCTCGCAGTATCCACAATACTGGCAAGCCGCTCGAGAAATGCCATCCGGGTTCGTATAGTTTTCCGACAGATTGGCTGAAGGAACCGTATACGGATTGAGTTTCAGGTTTTTCGCAGCATCCGCAAACATCTTCATGGATGGCGTATGCAGCATAGGCGGTGTTGGGTAAGGATTCGAACGTTTTCCTGCCAAGGGATTTTCCTCGCCGGAGATGCCGGTCGTCTTCTCGAACTTATCAAAAAACGGCTCGAGCTGATCGTAGGTAATACCCCAGTCCTGGATCGTCATTTCCGGCGGTATTTTATCTTTCCCATATCGTTCTTCCGTCATGCTCCGGATTTTAAAATCGTAGGGAAGGAAACGGAACGTTTGCCCGTTCCAGTGCACGCCGGCTCCCCCAAGTCCCTCCCCTAACAGAAACGATCCATACTGCCTCATCGGTAGTGCACGTATTTTTTCGGTGCTCCGGAATGTAATCGTTTCTTTGGAAAGGTCCTGCATCAAATCGTACCGGAGCGCGTAACGGAGCTCATCGTGAGCCATGTAGTAGTCTTCCGTTACCCTTTCTTTACCTCTTTCCAAACCGACAACAGATAAACCCTTCTTGGTCAATTCCGAGGCGATAATCCCGCCAGCCCAGCCGACGCCGATAATGACAACATCCGTTTTCGGTAATTTTTTGGCCATATGCGTACTCCTTTCGCTATAGATGAGCTGTTATAGGTGATCCTTTAAACTCTTCGGCGGGATGACGGTGAAATTCTTCTCAATAATATTCGTGTAAGCCATTTGGTTACCCGGATATTGACGCATCGTCCAGCCCTGCATATTTTTGTTCCCGCCATACAACGGATCACTGTAGACCCCTTCCAATGTGCTGCTGCGGAGCAGGTTAAAGAACCCGCTGGCCGAGATCGTTGTCAATTTGACCTCATCGTTCTGGAAGGCAGTTAACACGGCATCCTGTTCCTCTGGAGACAGGCTAGGGAAATCTTTCTGATACTTCTTTTGGCTGTAGTTCTGAATCTCGCGCAGACCAATGTAGAATATCTCCCGTCGTCTTAATCGGCCCTGATAACCTTGCGTTTTCTCTCCAACATAGAATGGGGGCTGCATATAATCTCTTGCATTGAACCCCCAATCACCGGCCAGCTGATGGTCGATGAAGAAGGCTGCGCCGAGTTCTTTAGCGCCCGGACCGTTCTCATCCGCAGGAAAAATTCGCTCTACGGCTGCTTCCGTGATCCTGTATTGCTCCTGGTTAAAGAACATTAATGCTTGGTTGTAGTTGTTATCATTCTGTTCAGGTGCCGGTGCTGCAGGCGGGGTTTCCCGCTTCGGCAAAAGATATCCGAGTACACCGCCCAGCACGACACCTCCCACGGCATAACCGGAGTTTCTCAGAAACTTCCGCCGTGTCATCGTCTGCGAGCCGTCAGGCTTCGATGGTTTGGTTTGTTGTTCGTCTTGTTCGCTCAAACTCTCAGCACCCCTACTCTTCTTCATTTTTGAATAATGGGTATTGTCCCCATCAAAATTTCATTCATACATTATTCTCCATCCGGGCATGATAAAATTACTAACCGATATGGAGGCGAATGCTCATGAATCAATTGTGGAGCAGGTGGAAAGGCCCGATTATGGGCTCGGCACTGCTTCTTTCTTTAACAGCCTGCTTAAATCAAACCGACGACAATCAACAAAACGCGCAATCCGTGGATCAGCATAATGCCGATGCCGTTCACTTGCACAGCACCGACGTGATCCCTAGCTATCATGGACCGAAAACCGAAACAACCAATGTCCATGGCAATACCACAAGCGGGATGGGCATGTCCGTGTACAGCATGATCGGCTCATCCAGCCTGCATGAAGGCGGCGTCTCTTCCCATGTTCAGTCAAGACTTGCAGGTCTGGGCATTGATGGAGTGAAAGCTTTTGTCCTCAATGACACGATTATTCTGGCACGTGCAGAATCACGCGTTTCTTCTAACCACTATGACAACATGCAGCAAAAGGTGTTAAGTCAGACGGAAGGAATGTCAGGCAAAGGCGAGCCGGATGAAGGAGTAAGCGGAGCAAAGAACGTGGACAACGATAATATGTCGCAAGCCAAAGAGCAAGTGAAGAACATGTTTAATGAAGAAGTGCAAATTCTAACGGTAACGAATCCTCAAGCTCCTGCGCTGATCGACCGAATTGCCTCGAAGCTGCATGATGCGCCGCGCGACGAGTCGATCGCCAGAGATATTACTGAGCTGCTGCATATGGCATCGGATAAAAAATAAATAAAGGAGTTGATCATATGCCTCTGGGAAACATCGGAGTGACAGGGCTGATCCTCATTCTGTTGATCGCCTTGATTATTTTCGGTCCTTCGAAGCTGCCTGAACTGGGCCGTGCCTTCGGTCGAACACTGAGCGAGTTCAAAAACTCAACGCGTGAACTGGTTTCGAGCGAAGATATCCATGATGGAGATAAATTGAAATGACCCAGCACGAGCAAGAACAGGAGTTGCATATAATAGAGCACTTAACAGAGCTCCGCAAGCGGATTCTCATCACATTGGGCACCTTTTTGGTGGCCCTTTGTGCCGCTTTTCTATATGTTGAACCGCTGTATGAAATGCTGACTCGCGACGTGGAGGGTCAGCTTCAAATACTGGGACCAACGGACGTGATTTGGGTATACTTCATGATTGCAGGCGTTATAGCTCTTGCGGTGACGATGCCTGTTGCCGGATTTCAGGTATGGCGGTTCGTCGTACCCGGGTTGAGTACTGTTGAGCGGCGTGCATCCCTGGCTTACATTCCTGCGATCGGAGCCCTTTTTCTATTGGGTTTGGCCTTTGGCTACTTTGTCATATACCCCATGGTCCTGTCCTTCCTGGATTCGCTGTCGAACCATTTCATAACAGCGTATACCGCCGAGAGATATTTCCGTTTTATGGTGCATATGACCGTACCGTTTGGTGTGCTGTTCGAAATGCCCGTCGTTATCATGTTCTTGACCTCGATTGGCATTCTGAATCCGCTCCGTTTAGCTAAAATGCGGAAAATCTCCTATTTGCTGCTGACGATTGCTGCCGTAACCATTACACCGCCGGATTTCGTGTCGGACATCCTCGTCATTGTGCCCCTGTTCCTTCTATATGAGATCAGCGTTGGATTGTCTCGAATTGTATATCAGAAAAGACTGACCAGGCTGGAATTAATAGGTGAGTAAAAACCAGCTTCGGATCAGGGACGCTGTGTATGAATACTAAAAAAGCTTGGAGATCTCTTTTAGATCCCAAGCTTTTAATATATAAGCAGATATATATAATAAGGTTAGAAAATCGTAGGCACCATTCCCCCATCCATACGGATTGGTGAACCTTTAAACGCGGATGCATAAGGACTGCACAGGAATGCAGCCAGTCTACCGATTTCGAACGGCCTAATAAATCGTTGAATTTCGGATTGAGGCAGGTTTGTACTCATGAAAGCTTTCTCTTTTTCTGCAAAGGTCATATCTTCATTGGCGTATATTCCCTCGATAATATCCTGCACGTTCTCGGAGAGAGTCGGGCCGGGCAAAATCGTATTGACTGTTACTTCGGTACCTTTCGTTAATTTGGACAAGCTTTTTGCCAAGGATAGCAGCATGGATTTTGTCATGGCATACTGCGGCATTTGTCCAGAAGGCATCATGGCTTCTTCACTCGCCATGAAGATAATACGTCCAAAATCGTTCTTTAGCATGCCGGGCAAATAAAATTGGGTTAATCCGTTGGCTGCAAGCACATTCGTACGGAAGTAGGTATCCCAAACTTCATCGTTAACATCCTCGTACTGCATGATTTCGTATATCCCCATATTGTTAACCAGAATATCCACGTAAGGGTATTTATCAAATAGAGCCTCTCTTTGCCCGATATCCACCAAATCGGCGGTAGCATTCTGAGGACTTGTATTCGGGAAATCCGACTTGATTTCATTAACGGTTCGTTGTACCTCTTCATCATTTCGTCCGTTGATAAGAACATGAACACCTTCTCTGGCAAGTTCAATGGCAATAGCCTTGCCTATCCCTTTCGTAGATCCTGTAACCAATGCTGTTTTATTGTTTAATCCCATATCCATAATATAAACATATCTCCTTTGTGCTCTGGATAGTGTTCATATTACATTGTATAGATAGCTGGGTAACTAGTTTATCGCGCCAAAGTACTTGTTTAACACGCCAATTGTAATTGACAAAAAAACCTGTGTTTTGATGTCCAAACGCTATGAACCCATGGTCAACATTTCCTGTCGGTGTTCGGACAGCGAAGGACTATTAAAATGTTCAGTGCGCCAATGGGATGGAGTATCTCCTTCCCAAAGACGGAACGCTCGGTAGAACGAGTTCTGATCTTCATATCCAATCAAAAAGGCAACTTCTTTGATATCGAGCGAGGGGTCTGCCAAGTACTCGATGGCCTGCTCATGTCTTACTTGTGTCAACAATTGCTTGAAGCTTGCATTTGCATCCGTCAGCCTGCGCTGTAACGTACGATCACTCATATTGAGCTCCTTCGCCACTGATTGAATATCAGGGCGCCCTCCTGTGAGACTCCGTTTCATGATCCATTTGACGAGGTCTATAATGGAGCGGTGGCTCTGTAGTTCATCAAGCGAACGATCCAGAGCTGGAGTCAGAATCTCCAGCAATTCTTCGTTATACGAGATAAAAGGTCGGTCCAGATCTCTTCGATAGAGCGTTAATCGATTACGGTTTGCACCCATCCGGATGCGACAGCCAAAATAAGCTTCAAGAGCTTGTACATCGCCCATAGGCTGCGAAAATTCAACCAATTGCGCGGTCAGCGGTTGACCTGTGCCCCGTCGTCCAAGCTCCAGAAGACATGCCAGTGTAATACCAACAAGCAGCGCCGGACCAGGTTGATCGCTTAGGTTCAGCCATTCCAGCTCGATGGTACATCGTTCGCCCTCCTCGGAGATTAGCAAGCCTTCAGGTGGACATAGCTGCTTATACCGAGCCATTCGGTTTAAAGCATCCCGATAGTCACGAGCGTGGTAAGGCGCTAAGACGGTCGGCGGGTACTTCGCCGTTTCAAAGACGGTCGCAAGCTGGATGATGCCTTGGGCAGTGTCCCCCATGAGATCGGAATAGGCCTGCCAGATCGCGAAGTATTGGGCGGTGGTGACTTCCGGCTCAGTAATGACGGCGAGCGGCAATTCCGCTTTGCGAGCCACGTCTTGGGCGGCAATGCCTAATTGGTGTATTCCTTCCCATAATCCCGGCGGGATTTTAATTCGGTTAGAAGTATAAGGCTTCATATATAATGCTCCTTTGACTACTGTTTATTGTAATGTTATTTATTCTCGATCGTGTAAAGGATGAAGTTTATCATCCTGTATGGAACTTCTTATATTAAACTCAGCCAAGTTGGAGGAGTCATCATGGTAGTTGTAAGTTTCGTTCATTTGCCATGCGAATGATACTCGATACGTTATTATACAGCAAACTAATGAAGAATGCAGACAATATACAAGTGATGATCGTTGTACCCTCCGCCCGAATAGACAGAGCGAATTCCGATTCCTCCATTTGACAAATCGAGTTTATTTTTTATACATTAGAGTTAGTTGTTTGAATAACTCAGATATAAGGAAGGTGAAACGGTCATGGCGAAACCGAACGTCATCAACAAACAAGAACTGCTCGAAGCTGCCCAAAAGTGTGTTGCAGAAAAAGGTATGGATAAATTAACTTTGAAAGCAGTGGCCGATCAAGCAAATGTCAGCCAGGGAACGGTCTATTATCATTTTCGAACGAAAGAGCAATTAATAATTGAACTCGTTGAGAGCCTATGTAATGCTTCATGGGTTTCAGTGGAGCAAAACAATCGATCAGTTGAAGAAGCCATACAAGAAGCCAAGGAAAGATGCGATTATCATTCTGTTTACCATCGATTGTTTTTCTCTTCATTAGCTGCTAGCTTTCAGATCAAAGAGAACCGCAATCGAATGGGTTCCATGATTCAAGAAGAAAACAAACATCTGACTGATATTCTTACAGCCCGGTGGGGGGAATCACCCATAAAGAACATTTCCATGGATCAGTGGGGAATTTTAATGAATGCTATAATAGACGGGCTGGCCGTGCAGGCTTTGTTGAACGAAGAGTTTCCGAAGGAGGAGGTTTTTACCGCTTTGCAGGTGTTTTTTGATTTCATGACCAATGAGGTGAAGCCATGAACGCACAACGGATCAAAAGCCGGCATGCTGGTCTCTTCTTATTATGGGGTTTCGCCCTTTGGCTGATCGCCACGATCATCTTTCATTATGGGGGGAACCTGCTGATTGATATCAGGCACCCGTTTAGAACCGCCTTGAGTTTTGCCGTCGCCATCCCTTTAATTTATGGATGCGTCGTTCCGTTGTTCTCATTACTTGAGGTTCCGTATTCAGATTGTACCCGGCGTTCCGTCCAGATTGCTCTGCCTGGTATGTTCATGGACATTTTTTCGATTCTTTTCCATGATGTCGCTTTCCCATTAATCTCAGAGCAGAGCATCCCCCTATTGGCAGCCTGGCTGTTCTGGGCATACAGCTTGATTCTGCTGGTTGGGCTGAGCCCCATGAAGTTTCGTTTCTCGCCACTTTTTATTAAGAAAAAGAAACTCCTTTTAAAATAGCAAAAAAAGAAGTCGCTGATAATGGCGACTTCTTTAGCTTGTGTAATTTTGTTCTGTTGATATAAAGCATATACGAATAACTATGGCAATTGCCGATATTCTTCCTCCAAAATCGACATCAAAATCATATCATGGAATCTTCCGTCCCAACATATCGAGTCACGTAGAATGCCCTCCCGTTTAAAACCAAGCTTTTCATAGACATGTATGGCCCGAGGATTAAACGAATATACACCTAACTCAATACGGTGTAGACGTAAACATTCGAAACCATGACGCAGCATGAGCTTCATGGCCTCCGTGCCGTATCCTTTATTGCTGTGCTGACCGGAAATCGATATACGGATATTGCAGCTGCGGTTGTTGAGGTTGATTTCATTCAGGACCACTTCACCAATTAAACCGTCCGTTTCCTTCTCCGCAATCATCATATCCAGCCGATCCTCATGGGCGTATCCGATTTTATGAATCCAGGCGGCAATCGAATCCTTGGTAAACGCCTGCTGCGTTCCCGTTAATCGGTTAGACTCAGCATCCTGCAATAATCTGAAATATGCATCAAAATCAGCTTCCCTTACGGGGCGGAGCACAATGCGGTCCCCTTCGATTCTTGTTTCAAGCTTATTTTTCACTGCACTAAGGCCTCCAAGCCATTCATCCTTTTATTAACGAAATATCAGCTAATTATAAGGTACCACCGATTCGTCGATCTGTCAGTCTACAAAACATTTATAGTTAAACTAACCTGCCCTCCATATATGGATGATGTCCTCACCATGCAAAGAATATTAAACCCGAAATAGGGAACTTTAGATCGTATGAATCTTGTCAAAGCGAGCTGATCCCATGCCCTTTTTTAAACGAACAAAGCGAACCCATTCGAAAACGGCACTGCTTCATCATAACGAGCAAACGGAGCAAACCGCCGAATCCTCTCGTCTCTCCGACCGCTTGGATCAGAATTTACATAGAATCAGAGAACAAACCGGTCACAGTCGGGATATCATCATTCGGACCCTAAGTCATATGTTCGGAAGCGACTGCACCCTGGCCGTCATTTATATCGATGGACTGGTTGATACGCTCACCATCAATCACTCGATTATGGAATCCTTAACCTCAAGGGATTACGATGAAAAGCTGCATACCTCTAACCCTGCAGAAATCTTGTCCATCATCAAAAACCGTTTCTTATCCATTGGCAGCATTAGCGATTTGGAGCATATGGAATCCTTGATCTCCGCCGTACTTGAGGGCAATACTGTCATTCTCATAGACGGTTCATCCCGAGGCATTATCGCCAGCTCTATCGGTGGAGAGGAACGCGGTGTAGAAGAGCCCCAATCTCAGACCGTCGTTCGCGGCCCGAAAGAAGGATTCACTGAGAATATCCGTACGAATACGGCCTTAATCCGTCGTAAGATTAAAAGCCCAGACCTCTGGATCGTGGACCGCAAGATTGGCCGCGTCACCCAAACGGATGTTGCCGTTATGTATTTGAATGGCATCGCCAATGATAAGATCGTGCAAGAAATATTGAATCGTTTAGATCAGATCGATACAGACAGCATCCTGGAGAGCGGGTATATCGAAGAGTTTATACAAGATACAACGTTCACCCCCTTCCCTACTATTACTAATACGGAGCGCCCCGATGCTATCGCTGGTGCGATTCTGGAGGGAAAAGTTGCCGTTTTGGTTGATGGGACACCGTTTGCGTTGATCGCCCCCATCACCATCTTCAAACTGTTTCAATCGAGCGAGGATTACTACCAAAAGTTCGATATCGCGACCTTTTTGCGGCTGTTGCGCATCATTTCCTTCATGGTATCGATGCTTCTCCCTTCACTATATATTGCCATCTCCACGTTTCATCAAGAAATGCTGCCAACGACCTTGCTGATCAGCCTTGCAGCACAGCGGGAAGGCATCCCTTTTCCCGCCGTTGTCGAAGCCTTGGCTATGGAAATTACGTTCGAAGTATTAAGGGAAGCCGGTGTTCGAATGCCAAGAGCGATGGGCTCCGCGATCTCCATCGTAGGCGCGTTGGTTCTGGGTCAAGCTGCTGTACAGGCCGGCTTAGTGTCTGCCGCCATGGTTATCATCGTTGCATTCACCGCCATCGCGAGCTTTGTTGCGCCTTCTGTGAGTATAGCCAACTCCGCCAGACTGCTCCGTTTTGGTTTTATGATATTGGCGGCAACTTTAGGGCTCTTTGGAATTATGGCAGGATTAATCGCCATGCTGATCCACCTATGCGGTTTGCGATCATTCGGTTTGCCATATCTTACTCCGTTCGCTCCGTTTATCCCTTCAGACCAAAAAGACGTTCTGGTCCGTGTTCCATGGTGGGCCATGCTGACAAGACCGACCCTTATCAACCGTAATAACGCGAAACGGCAAAAAATGAACCAGCGTCCATCGCCTTCCAATGGCAAGAAATAATATATAACCGGTATAACTTGGAGGTGAAGAACAGATGAACCGGAAGTTGAATCTCCTGATTCTCATGTTGGCTGCCTCGCTGCTGCTCAATGGTTGCTGGGATAGTCAAGAGTTAAACTCGCTTAGTATTGTATCGGCGACGTCCATAGACCGCAGCGAGGATGAATGGGTCATCTCCTTCCAAGTCGTCATTCCGCAGTCCATCGCCACCCAGACCGGCGGCGGAGCCGGGGGAAGCCAATCTCCGATCACCATCTTCTCCACCAGGGGCAAGACCATTCGCGAAGCTATGCAGAACGCGAATTTAGAAGCGCCGCGTGCGCTGTTTTTTGCCCATAACTCCGTGCTGATTATCAATGAACAAGTCGTTCGGAATGAAGGCGTACGGCAAATCCTTGATTTTTTCCTCCGTCCGGTGGAAAGTCGGGAAACGATGTCGGTTCTCCTGACCAAGGATAAAGCCTCCAATCTATTGGAAGTGCTCATTCCATTAGAGAAAATAACAGGAAACGCGATTCAACGGGTCATTACCCAAGGTCAACAAAATCTGTCCCAAGTAAAAAATATTAAATTGATTGATTTTGCATCCATGGTCGCCAATCCGTACAAAAGCGCCATGGCTCCCGAGTTAAGAGTGTCCGGCAATCAAGAGGAACAATCTAACTTGGATGCCTTAAAGTCAACCCGTAATCAAGCGGTACTCAAACTTGGCGATTTGGGCGTATTTCGAGGAGACAAGCTGGTGGGATGGATGAAGCGAAAAGAAAGCAGAGGCGTCGCTTGGCTCTCGAACAGCGTCAAAAACCTGATCATTGTTACCCCATGCAGCGATCGAGACGCTTCCCGGTTGTCGAGTTACCGAGTCATCCAATCATCGACCCAAGTGGACCCCAAAATGGTGAATGGTTCGGTCAACATGATGATCCATATTCAAACAGTGGGGGCTCTTGATGAAACCAGCTGTACGATGGATTTGACGAACCCGGACGTTATTTCGAAACTCGAGGATACGATTGCCGAGCAGATCAAGGATGAAGTGCTGGCTGCGTGGAAGAGCATGAAGGATTTGAATGTGGACGTGGTTGGTTTCATGGATATGATTCACAGAAAATATCCTGCAGCCAGCAAACACCTTACAAATTCGGAGAGACCGCTCCAGGAACTGGAACTCAAACTGAATGTAAAAGTCACCGTTGAACACACGAATATGATCAATAAACCCTTCTCGAATTTGATTGAACCCAATAAGTAGAACGCTATCGATACCTATAACAAGGAGGTCCCAAATGGAGAAGATCGGTAAATACCAAATCATTGCCATGACCATCTTGTTTATGATCGGCAGCACCCCTTTGTATGAACTGGGGATTGAAGCTAAACAAGATGCGTGGCTGGTCGTGCTGGTTGCAATGATCACGGGAATGTTACTGCTGTTCATCTATTTATATATCCAGAACCAAAATTCGGAGCATGCTCTTCCCCAAATTTTAAATCAGCACTTCGGCAAATATTTAGGTTCCATCATTACTGCAGCCTATATCGTTTATTTTGCGTATGAATCCATGAGGAATACCCGCGAGTTCGCGGACATTATCAATATCTCCTTTCTCCCCAGCACACCGCTGTACTTCCTGATTCTCTTAATGGTGTTGCTGTCCGGCTATGCCGTATGGAAAGGCATTGAGGTATTCTTTCGCGTCACCGAATTCCTGCTCCCTTTCACGCTGATCGGGTATATCCTGATCGTTCTCATGTTCATCGGTTCGAATATCATTCATCTTGAGCGCCTTATGCCTATATTAGAAAACGGAATTCTGCCCGTGCTGCGAACATCGTTGCCGGAGGTGATTAGTTTTCCGTTCGGTCAGGTCGTAGTATTTCTCATGTTTTGGAGTCATCTCGAAGACAAGAAAACGCTGTCCAAGGCATCCTTGTCTTCCTATATATTCGTAGGTATCTTTTTATTGATATTCAATATTTTAAATCTTGCGATTCTGGATCCCACCATAACGAGCATATCGACTTTTCCGCTGCTTCGGTCGGTTCGTCTCATTGAAATCGCCGATTTTCTGGAGCGTTTGGACCCGTTAATCATCTTGCTGATCTATATTGGCATATTCGTTAAAATGACCGCATTCTACCTCGGCGCCGTACTCGGTCTTTCCAGCCTGATCAAAGTCAGCCATAAAAAAACAACCGTGATCGTGGGTGCTTTCATCTTTACCATTTCGTTCGTCTCTCCGAACTTTATTTATCATATCTGGATCGGGTTTGCTCAAAATTTGAAATACCATTTTCCTATCTTCCAGATCTGGGTCCCTTTGATTCTAGCGTTGATTATTTTAATCAAAAGGCCTCGCTCTTCCAAATCCGGCTGATTGGGAACTCAATACATTACAAGAATTTGTATTGAACTCATAGAAAAAACCCCCTCCAATAGACTTTGATGCGCCTTTCACACACTGTCTAATTAAAGGGGGGCATATCATATTCGCGTCCTTATTATCCGGATATGTGCACGGATAGGTTGCTGCAGTTACTCTCTCTTTTGTTTCGGTTGCAGTGAGGCGTTACGCATCATCGGATAGGTGGTTAACAGCGCTGCTAAACCTGCGATTCCGGCTATCGTGAAACCGGTCATTGCATTTATATTTAATGTCGACAACCATGCTATAGGTGCTTCAAGCACTCCCGAGTAGTAGAGAAACATGGCTGCGATGGCAATGATCATGATACCGATTAATGTCCTAGTCATGCCCGCACGATACGTTATGCAGTAGATAAAAAAAGCGCCGCCGAACAAGATTAGTCCGACCATGAGATCGATCCATAAGTAAGGCAAAAATTGGTACTCACTGGAATGAAACATCCCCGCATGCGTAATGGATACCGAGCTGACTCCGCGATCGTATAATGTCCATAATAAACATTGTAAGAGGTTTAAGACTAGCATATACACAAATACACTTGAAACGCCGATGACATAAAAGCTTTTCAGCATTTGAGTTCGTGTGCCTCCAAGGCTGACAGCAATAGGTAGAAGGCTTTTGAACCCCATGACCCCATAGAACGGGATAAAGAAAAAATATGCGGGGCTTGAAATAGAACTGAGTGTCTTATCCATATCAAAGGATGTCCCGATCATAATCCAGGCTGCTGTTAATGGCAGCGTAATGTACAACAGAAGCAGCTTCCCCAAGAACCAGCTTGCATCTTCATAGATTAAACGAAACGTGCCGTGCGTCGAGCTCATCGTACCCCCTCCTTCACATTATCCGTCATATGAAGCAAATAATCCTGAAGATGCGCTTTCTCCACGGAAATTCCATTACTGCGGCCTAGCTCTCTCCATTCGTCGGAGAACGGGACATCAATCATAACTTTCTTTACGGAACCGATGGTGCTTTCATTTAGGATCTTTTGGTTACTGATTAATTGATTCACTCGATCGTGTTCACCGGTTATCCAGATCCCCCGTTCCCGCACCTCTTCCATCGGCTCATGTAACAGCAGCTTTCCGTCATGAACAACCACGATGGATTCCAGCAATGGTTGTAATTCCTCGATTTGATGTGTCGACACCAAGATCAGGCGCGGAAACGCATCATAGCTATCCAACAGCCGTTCATAGAACTTTTTTCGCATTCCTGCATCAAGCCCGTTGGTCGGTTCATCCAAGATCGTAACATCCGCCTGGCTGGCCAAACCGATCACAACCTGTAATGCCGTTTTCATCCCGGTCGACAGCTTCTTGGCTTTTTTATGCTGCGGCAGTTTAAACGTTTCCAGCAGCTCTTCTGCCAATTCCTGATTCCAGTTCGGTTTGAAATATTGATAAAACCGCAAGGCATCGCGTATGGTCCAAATATCACTGAACGGATGATCTTCCTGCATGTAACACAAATGTCGTTGGGCTTCCTGGTTATTGTATGGCCGGTGGCCCATAACCTCAATGTTGCCTTGACTAGGAATCTGATGCCCCGCAATCAGTTTCATCAACGTCGTTTTGCCCACGCCGTTCCGTCCCCATAATCCCGTAATGACTGGATTTTGTTCAACGTATGACAATTCCTTGATCACAGGAACATCTTCGTAGGAAAAAGATACCTGCTTTAAAGAAATCATAAGTTCCCCTCCTCTTCCACTATGCACTCCATAACCTCCTCGACCGTCATGCCAATTCGCCTCGCCTCTTCCAGCATCGGACGAATATAATACTCCCGATAATGCTTTTGTTTGTCACGCAGCACCTGTTTCCTGGCCCCTTCCTTTACAAACATTCCTATTCCTCTCTGTTTGTAAATGATGTCCAGGTCTACCAAGGCTTGAAGCCCTTTACGCGCCGTGGCACGGTTAATGTTATAAAATCGGGACAACTCATTCTCAGAAGGGACGCGCTCTCCTTCCTTCACTACACCATCCACAATATCATCCATAATCATTTGAGCGATTTGTTGAAAAATGGGCTGGGATTCATCCAACAAAGCTTTCAAGGTGAAGCCTCCTTTCTGACCGTTATCATCCCCTTAGTCGTTAGGTTGATTACTCGTATAATCAACTGTACAACAGGCTGCTGCACTTGTAAAGGGGGAAATGTCCGTACGGACATGCATGTGATTCCTTCAAAACAAAAAAAGCCGCATTTTCGCGGCTTTTTCAACGTGCAATAAGTAATATGAACGACTATAGACCATTTGATTCCAACTGTCCTGAAGCTGCTGCAGGTAACCATCCTTCAAGCAGTGCTCCACCTTCCGGTTGGTTGCTTGCGGCAAGTTCGCCTCCGTGCTGCCTAACAATTCTTTGTGAAATGGTTAAGCCTAATCCGCTGCCACCGGTTGAACGACTTCTGGATGCTTCCCCGCGATATAGAGGTTCAAATACACGCTCAAGCTCTTCCCCAGAGAAGCCCGGCCCGGTATCGCGTATCGTAAACTTAACCTTATCACCAACTTTATTACACTGGACTTCGATTTCACCACCCGCAGATGTGTGTCTTACGGCATTATCCAGAAGATTGTTCATGGCTCGTTCTAATAAATGCATATCTCCATGGATGATGCACCGATCCGTTACATGGAACGAGATGGAAACTCCTTTTTGCCGAGCCAGCGGACTCAGACTATCCATCGAATTCCGGACGACCTGGTTAAAATCCACCGTTTTAGTATTCAGTTGCGACTCCACATACTCCATTTTTGTAAAAGTGAAAAGATCCTCTACCAAACGATCCAATTGGGCCGATTTGTCTTTGCAGACTGCAACATATTGGGCTATTTTCTCCGGAGATTGAGCGATCCCTTGCTCCAGACCATCCAAGTAGCCTCGCAAAGCGAACAACGGTGTCCGTAAATCATGCGCAACAGCCGCAATGACGAATCGGCGTTCCTCTTCCAGTTCAGCCTGTTTTCGATAGGATTGCTCAAGTCCCTTGACCATAACATCGAATCCATCGCGCACTTCAGCGATTTCGGTGACCCTGGACATGGGTAGCCGAACATCCCAATCCCCTGTTGCAATTTGTCTTGCTGCATTTCCCATCTTCTCGAGTGGTTTGAGAACGAATCGCCTCATTTCCATGCCGACAACAAAGATCGCAAGCAGCAGCCCGACAAAAGCCGACATCACTTGAAATTGATTAGACTTAGGTAAGTACAGAATAACCCTTCCCAGCAACTGGCCGTCCTCGATGACGGAGAACCGCTCGGTTGATAAATTAGTGCCACGTCGGTCAGGATTGGAACGATAAATTTCCTGATCTTCTGCGGATTGAATGAGCACATCCATCTTCGCTTCACGCAGCGCGGAATACAATTGGTTTTGCCAGACTGGATCTGTCCATTGGTCTGTGTCCGATTCTATTCGCTGCGTCATTTCCGATATATTTCGTTGCAGGGTCTCGTTTTGCAGCCGACCTTGTTCGAAGCTGAGTGTCTTGGTTTCCATAAAGTGCGCAGTAACAAAGAAGATCCACGGCAATAAGAGGATAAAGAAGAAGCAAAGCATGGTAAACGTACGAATGCGGAGTGACCTCATATTACCCTCCCTCAAAGCGATACCCTACTCCCCATACGTTGACCAGGAATAGCGGTTTATTCGGATCAGCTTCGATTTTCTCGCGAAGCCGACTAAGATGGACCCGAATTGTATGCCTGTCGCCCACCCCATCCCAAAACTTCGAAAGTAATTGTTCATAGGAGAAAACATGTCTCGGATGTTCGGCAAATAATCGCAGCAGCTCATATTCCCTGGGTGTGAGCACGATGTTGTTTCCATCCACTAGTACTTCTCTAGTGGACAGGTTTAATTTAATGCGGCCGTAATCCAAAACCCTGTTATCCAATTGTTGTGGGGAAGCGGAACGCCGCAATACGGCTTTTACTCTGGCAACGATCTCACCCGGCGATGCGGTTTTGACGATGTAATCATCGCCTCCGAGGGTAAGGCCTCGAATCTTATCCACATCATCGCTGCGAGCACTCAAGAACAGGATTGGTATATTGCTCTCCCCGCGAATCCGGCGGCAAAACTCAAATCCATTTTGTCCCGGCATCATAATGTCAAGAACAATACAATCAACAGAGCTTTCCTTAAATATGTTCCACGCTTGAGCGGTGTCGCAAGCGGTTTTCACTTGAAAGTGGTCATTCTCTAGAAAATCCCTTAATAGCTCAACAATATCTTGGTCATCGTCTACAACCAGAATCGTCTTTGATACGCTCATGTTTATCCCACCTTTGCTTTCCTAGTTTATCATTTTTTTTAACAAGAACTAACGAGAGCTTATGTATTGTGATGTTTTGTTTATACTTTTGTGATCTTTTTTCATCTTTGTTTGAGATATTCGTTTGGTATGCTTCTATTTGCGCACACGACCAGCCCCAACTTCGGGTGATCGTCCCGCACACCATGATAAAGGAGGTATACATATGGGTTTGGAAAATAACGCCTTCTCGTTCTTTCCTTTCGGCGCTTTGTTTTGTCTCACGCTGTTTTCTTTCCTGGCGGTTCGAGTATACGCGATTCGTTATCGTTACAAAAACGGTCATCAAAAGAATGACATCGCTATGATTCTGAAGAACCGAATGGCCAATGGTGAAATTGATGAGAAGGAATATCGTAAGCTGAAAGATCTTTTGACTAAATAGAGACTAGGAGGATTTATGGATGCTTAACGTTCAAATTGTGTTGTTTGACGGCTTCGACCTTCTGGATGCGATAGCGCCTTACGAGGTCTTCTGTGCTGCAGCCATGAATGCTGAAAATGCGTTAAACGTAGAATTGGTCACCGCCGAGGGACCAAGATCCGTGCCTAGCGGCATCAACGGGTTGAGGATTGAAGCGAGTGGCAGACTGGACCCGGAACGAGCGGGCATCATTCTCGTACCTGGTGCGTCCGGCGACGTCGAGGGAGATGGGCCCGATTCGGTTCCGGCTATTCTGGGCCGAGCCATGAGTACCGAATTGACTGGGTTGATCAAGCAGGCTCTCCAGCACAAAGACATTACAGTCGCTACGGTCTGTGGCGGTTCCCTGATTCTTGCTATGGGAGGCCTCTTAGAAGGCCGGCCGGCGGTAACGAACCACCTGGGCATGGCCTTACTTAGTGCAACTGGGGTAGTTCCCGTCTCGGCTCGCGTCGTGGACGACGGTAATCTGGTTACCGGTGGCGGTGTAACTTCCGGACTCGATGTAGCGCTATATCTGGTGGAACGTGAACTTGGGCCTCGTATCGCTCACGCGGTTGAGCAATTATTCGAATATGAACGAAGAGGCACGGTTTGGAAGGATACAGGGACTAAGCCTAACGTTAATAAATCAGTGACGAGCGACGAACCAAATGCCGCGGTGAACAAAACAGCAATGATACCCACGCCCAGCTCCCAGCATAGCAAAAGCATACAGGCATCGGTCTTCGACGGGGATTGGGAGACCACTATCGCTACGCCCGTCGGGAAGATGGAGGTCAAGCTCTCCATATTGACAAGGGACGATTTGATCCAGGGCACGGCAACGCAGGGGGATGAAACCATTGAGTTTATGAACCCTGTACTTCAGGATAACAAGCTGGCCTGGTCACTACGAATCACGAAACCCATGCGCTTGAATCTCAAGTTTGAAGTTGTCGCCGATGGAGATCACATGGTCGGTATAGCCAAAGCTGGCTTACTGCCTGCATCCAAGTTAACAGGAAATCGGGTTACCTAATCGTAAGAAGAAAATCCGCGGCATACACGCGCTCTGGCTTCCAGGTATGTATGTCGATCGTGTTTTTCCGTATTCAGAAATGGTGTGTATCAAATATGGAGCTTCGGGAGTTGCGAACGGATGAAGAAACGAAAATCGTTATATCTATTGCTGGCCTGTGTCAGCATTCTATTTATATTACACGCCTTGGTGAAAAACTATTGGATCGATCCAGGTGCTTCGGGATTTTTAAGCCATAAGACCGGGCTGAAGCGCGAGCTCAATCTCCCGGTTTGGTTTAATGTCATGTACGTTCATGTCGCATTCGCATGTGTGGCCATGGCATCGGGACTGATTAACTTTTCGAATCGAATATTTGAAAGAAGCCGCAGGCTGCATCGCATAAACGGCTATGTATATATCGTATCCGTACTGCTGGTTGTGTTAACTTCCGGATATATGGCCCCCTACGCGACAGGCGGCAAAATAAGCAGTATGGGATTCAATCTGCTGAATATGATCTGGCTGGTTATCACCATTACGGCGCTCGTGCAAATCAAGAGGAAAAGGATCATTCGACATCGCAACTGGATGATTCGTAGTTATGCCTTTTGCTTCACAAACATGTTGATCCATCTCATTACTTCTCTTTTTCATCAGGGATTCGGGTACGTTTACCCTACTAGCTACACCATCGGCGTTTACGGCTCGATTGCGCTGCTGCTAGTTATTCCTGAAATCATCATCAGAACGAATCGAAAGGAATTGGTATCAGGATGAAAAAAATACTTAGTTTACTCACGTCGTTAACACTCGTTCTATGTCTATTCGCCCCCGCAGCAAGCGCAGAAAGAAACAAGAACCCAGATCCATCCAAGGGTAAAAGCGTGCATGTACAAATCGTATTATTCGATGGGTTTGATCTGCTGGACGCCTTAGCGCCATATGAAGTATTTGCTGCTGCCGGAATGTACACTGGTGGAAAAATCACTGTAGAATTAGTATCTGCAGAAGGCAAGCGTTCGGTACCGAGCGGGCTGAATGGACCTGCCCTCGAAGCGCAAGATATGTTAGACCCTAATCGTCCCGGGATTATTGTAGTTCCTGGTGCTTCGGGGAAGCCAGCGGGGAATACCGCAGATGCTATTCCCAACATATTGAGGCAGGCTAAGGATACGGGGTTAACAACGATGATGAAACAAGCTATGAATAATAAGGACGTTACGGTGGCTACCGTGTGTGGAGGTTCATTGCTGCTGGCTATGGATGGATTGTTGAAAGACAGATATGCTGTCACCAATCAGATCGGCATGGGTGCGTTAGGGGCTCTCGGTGCAATTCCGGTCGATGCAAGAATCGTGGAAGATGGCCCACGCTTGGTAACTGGCGGAGGTGTTACTTCCGGACTTGATGTGGCCTTGTATTTGGTTGAGCGTGAAGTCGGACCACAGATTGCGAATGCTATAGAGAAGTTATTCGAGTACGAGCGTAGAGGAACGGTGTGGCAAGCAAACGGCTTACCGCCGATTAACTTTGAGACGAGCCAGGAAACGCCTAAAAAAGAGCAACCGTCTGCACCGGGGAACAAAGACAAAAAGTGAGGAATCGAGGCGATCGGGGAGCTTGGAACCGTGTCGCTCCCACATACCGTTATTAGAGAAAAACAAGTCGCAATGAATTTATGTCGTTTCATCTACTCTAACTTTATAAAATCATCAAAAAGGCCGCAATTTGTGCGGCTTTTTGCGTGTATGCCTTGCCTCTATATCAAGCAAAAAATTTATTTATTCCCTTGTAATTCATGCGGCGATGTGTTCCATTATCCTCTCGCTAAAAAAGCAGCAATCAAACCGGCAAGTTCGTCTGCATGTGTCAGAGTAGCCATATGGTCAGCCCCCTCGATTACCTCGAAACGGATGTCTTGCACACGCTTGAACTGTTCCGCAATTCGTTGCATATCCTCCCATTCGACCGTTCCCTGAATAAACAGCGTCCTTGCAGCAAGCTCCTCCAACCGCTCGATCGCTGGCGGCATCGGCCATATCACCTCGAAGCTCTTCCACTCACTAAACACTCTGGTCATATACAACGTGTGCATCTCGCGCAAAAAGTCCCGTTCAGAGCTGGACATCGTCACACGATAATTAGGCCCGCTCAACGATTGTTCGACCAGACGGTCGACATCGGGTGCGCATGCATTTACTTGGGCCATCCAATCGATGAATGGCTGGGCGTGCTTGAAACCGGTTAGCGATGGTGCGATTAATACTAAATGGTCAACCCTGGAAGGGTAAGTCAAGGCAAAATCCGTAACGGCCTGCCCTCCCATGGAATGACCGACAAGCGAAGCGCTGTCAATTTGCAGATGATCGAGCAATGCCCGAAGGTCTTCAACCAAGCTGGTTGGTTTTTGCGGCGCTGGGGATTTTCCCGTTCCCCGCCCATCATACGTGATGACTTGATGGCTCCGGGCTAAATGCGGGGCAATATAGTTCCATTCTCTTGAATCGACACCTGGACTGTGTACCAACACAACAGGTGTCCCACTGCCTTGAGTTTGATAAGCTAAATCCATTTGAAAACTCCTCTCTCCAATGGATGATACATCCAGATTATGATTCTAATATAATTTAAGACTGAACATTCGGTCAATATAAAATTGCATGAAATCCGAGTTGTTTTTCTTGGATGGGATAAGAACGGTCAAAATCAAAACAAAAAAGCCGCCAATGGCGACTTCTTAAACGCGCGATAATCCTACCCGAGATTCCTCCCGTTTACCAACTTTACTGAGCGCAACTTTTAATGAACCGGCTTCAGAAAGACTGAACACAATATGGACGTGAGTTTGACGTTCCTCTTCTTGCAGTCGCTGGTTGTTATCGGCATCTATGTGCATTTCCATCAGATTATACAATCTCTGACCGAACACTCTATCTTCATGCTCACCATTCGTTGAATCGTGTATTGCAGTATTTAGCAGCTGACGAAGTAAAAGCCAATGTTCTCTTTCTCCAAACCCGCTTAATTTCTCAAAGAGTTTATCGATTACGATCCCTCCCAAGCTTCGGCTTATTCATATAAAAAAACAAGAAGTTCATCACTTCTTGTTTTCCGCACAGCTGCCACGCTTCGATGCCGCATCCAATACCGACTGGATCGTTTGCTCCTCCAAGTATTGATACAATTGCCGTTCGGCGCCGTCCATCACCTGTTTGACCAGACATACGCACTCACGGGGATTATCCTCGTGCATCTTGGCAGCCTTCTCTTCGGCTAGCAGGCGATGCTGCTGCGAATTGAGATTGGAGCATTCAAACAACTGCTGTCTTCCTTCAATGACCTGTATCACTTCAAGGAATGTAATCTTCTCGGCCTGCTTGGCCAGCTCGTAGCCTCCGTTCACTCCCGGTACAGCCCGCACGATACCATCCTGCCTCAGCTTGGACATGATTTTGGATAAGTAGCTTTCCGAGACGCCCAGCGTCGCAGATAACTCCTTGATCCCGATGTTCTGATCACGCTCCGAATGAGCCAAGTGGATTAATGCGTGCAGAGCATAATCAACGCTTTTGGAAAACTGTATAGCGGTTCCCCCCTTAAATTCGAATTATATAGACCTATGATATCCATTATAGTAATTCGGATTTGTTTTTGCAATGAATCCACGCTTCCTGGTGGAGCATGGTTACACTCACCTTCTGATTCATTGAGGAATATGGTTGAAAAAAAAGCCGCCAACATGGTCATAACCCTGTCAAGTAGACAGTACAAAAAAGACATGATTTATGCTGCGACCGTTTCCCGGTATTCTACCGGGGAACGGTCGTTTAATTTTTTCTGGAATCGGTTCTGGTTATAGAACAGAATGTATTCATTCACTTGCTGTTC
>NZ_JBNDYG010000070.1:0-47194 GCF_049893405.1 Paenibacillus sp. Dod16 | reverse complement strand
AAGTGACCATTTGAAATGTGAGAAACCCTGTACTTTGAAAAAAGTACAGGGTTTCTCGACAATCTGAACTCACCCTAGGGTGAGTTTTTTTTCGTTACGAGTATAAAGGAAAAACATACTCAGCGTTTGGATGTTTAACCGTAAACTCGATCGATCATGCAAGCATAATACGCCATACAGAAAATGTTGGAACGGGACATTTATTGCGGTTTTCCTGCAAAACAAGAAATGACCAATAAGCTCCTGCTCCTTACTTCGCGGCACTGTCAGGTATAAGGGACCTCGCGTTGGATTACGCCCCATGCGCGAATCGGACATATTTTTCCTTACGTGTTCATGCAAGAATTGTCCCTGTTCTGCTGCCTTCAGCACCATTATGGTAGACGTACACCATAAGCAAAGGAGGGAATGCTGATGAAATGGTGGTCAACGAACCGTCTCCGATTGATTCAAAATAATCTTCGCGAGACGGACGCCAATATGGATGTGGATCTTTTGATTCGGGAACTCAAGTCGTTTCAAGCGAATGTGCTCATGATGAATGCCGGGGGCATATTTGCGTTTTATCCATCATCGCTTATGCATCAATATGTAACGCCTTATTTAACCAAGGACCTTTTGGGGGAAGCGGTGGAAAAAGCCCATGCTAACGGATTGCGATTTATTGCGCGGTTCGATTTCAGTAAAGCGCACGAATCGTTGTGGTTGCGGTATCCGGAATGGTTTTACCGGGACCGGCAAGGGCGGGAGGTCAATTATCACGGCATCGTTCATACGTGTCTGAATGGAGAATACCAGCAGGTGAAGTCGCTGGAGAGCATTCAAGAAGTGTTGGAGCGTTATCCGGTGGACGGGATATTCTTCAATATGTTCGGCTACCAGCATTGGGATTACAGCGGAAATTTCTATGGGCCTTGCTATTGCCCAAACTGCCGCTTGCGGTTTCGAGAAGTGACCGGCGAAGATTTGCTGGCGTATACCGGGCCCGAACATCCGATGCACGAGCTGTACCGTTCCTTCCAGGAACGGACGGCAAGGGAAGTACTGGAGCGCATCCACGGATTCGTGAAGTCGCTCCGGCCCAATGTGGCCATCAGCACGTATCACCCGCACCGGGTCGATATCGTCCGCAAGGAATCGAATACGTCGCTGACAAGGAGCGGCCCGCCTTGGCTGTATTCAGCCTCGGAGAATGTCGCGTCTATACAAGACAGCTGGGATGACAAGCTGATCAGCAACTGCAGCATTAACGCCATCGACCTGACCTACCGGTTCACAGGAGTATCCGAGAATGAAAATGCAATCCGTTTATATCAAAGCATCGGAAGCGGATCGGGGCTGGATTTCTGCATCATCGGGGCATTCGAAGGATACCCGGACCAGGCAAGCTTCGAAACGGTGAAGGATATTTTCCGATACCATGCGGAGCACGAGGAGCTGTTCGGACAGCTCGGCTCCATGGCTGAAGCGGTGCTCGTCAAGCCAGCGGCCCCCGAAGCGGCAGCGGAGTATCACGGTATGTTTAAAATGTTAAAGGAAGAGCACGTCCTCTTCGACGTGGTGATGGAAGAACAACTGGTGGCCATGGAGTCCAAACTAATGCATATGCGAGCAATTATTCTTCCCGGCGTTCAGGAATTGTCGGTGGCGGCGGCGCGAGCGCTGAATCGGGCGATGGATGCCGGCGCGGTGCTGGTCGCATCGGGAACGGCGCTGGAGCGGCAGCCGGAGCTGCTTAAGGAATGGTTCGCGGCCTCGTTCACCGGCGTGAAACAATCGGAGCCGGGCGCTTATCTGGACGTTTCGGACAAGTCACATTTCCCCGGATTTGCCCATGGCAGGGACTGGATCGCCGCCGGAGGAAGCTTTGCCCGCGTTGCCTTTGACCCGGATACGACCGAGTGCCGATTGCCATTCATCGAGCCGTCCACGTTCGGGCCGCCGGAGCGAGCTTACGGCCACCGCACCGGAACAGATTACGGTTTGGCGCTGCACAGGCGGGTCGGCAAGGAGGGAACGGTCCGAATCGGCGTGTATATGCCTTGGAATCCCGGCGAGCTCTACTATCGTCACGGGTTTGAGGACTACAGGCAGGTAATGGCGGACGTGCTACATGATATCTTGCCGAATCGGGTTGCTACTACGAACGCGCCTCCATGTCTAGAGTTGTTCATTCACCGATTGAAGGAGGGCGGATGCCTGGTTCAGCTGCTGAATCTCTCCGGATATAACGGGACGACCTTTATGAATCCGCTCCCGTTATATGATGTTCAGGTGGAACTGACCGTTGATCGTGTGGACGAAACCGCTGCAGCGAATGCTTCGTGGTCTTGGCCGCAAAAGTGGCGGCTGCCAAGAAACACGGAAGCGAGGGGCAGGCTGCTCCGTGCCGATTCCGATGCGCTGGTGGAAACCTCGCAAGATCGCGTGGCGGTGACGCTGCCGCAACTCGGCCGTTATGAAGCGATTTGGCTTCAGGCCGTGCCTGTCGGCGATCGAAAGGAGCTGATCTCCCGCGATGCCAAAGCTTAAATCTGCTAAACCTGCCCAAGGAGCCGGACAAGGGGCGGGCGGGGTCATGAAGCCGGGCCTAACGCTTCGCCCGGGCAGTCTCGCATCCCGCATCGTCAAGCACCGCGTCATTTATTTGCTACTGCTGCCCGGGCTGCTCTTCTTCTTGCTGTTCAAAATCGCGCCGATGTGGGGGCTTCTCCTGGCCTTTAAGGATTATAATCCGTTTCTCGGCTTTGCTGGAAGCGAATGGGCGGGATTTAAGCACTTTGCGGATCTGTTCTCGAGCTCCAACTTCTATATCATGCTGCGGAATACGTTTGCGATCAATATGATTGCGCTGATCTTCCATTTTCCGCTGCCGATCTTGCTGGCCCTGATGCTGAACGAAATCCGGCATGAGAGCTTCAAGCGTCTGAACCAGTCCATAGTTTACCTGCCGCATTTCCTGTCGTGGGTCGTCGTGGCCAGCATGACGTTCTTCCTGTTGTCGACGGACGTGGGGATCATCAATAAACTCATCGCCGAAAGCGGCAGGGATACCGTTTCCTTTCTGTCCAATCCGAATTACTTCTGGGGACTGCTGACGGCGCAAAGCATGTGGAAAGAGGCCGGATGGGGAACGATTATCTTCCTGGCGGCCATGGCGGGCGTGGATCCCCAGCGCTACGAAGCGGCCGTCGTAGACGGGGCGGGCCGATTCCGACAGATCTGGCATATCACGCTTCCGGCCATCCGGCCAACGATCATCATTTTGCTCATTCTTCGGCTGGGCAGCATGGCGGACACCGGCTTCGAGCAGATTTTGCTGATGATGAATCCGCTGGTGCGTTCGGTGGCGGAGGTGTTCGATACGTACTCCTACACACACGGCATTCTTCAAGGGAAGATAAGCATCGGGGTGACGGTCGGCATGTTCAAGGGGCTGGTGGGGCTCGTCCTGATCGTGGCCGCCGACAAAATCGTAAAGCGGCTCGGCCATGAAGGGATTTACTAAGCCTCCAATTACCCGATTGCACCGCGTCTGCAGTATACCCATTATGCTAAACGAAAGGGGGAATTCCGCGTGAGCTTCGTTATCCGAAAAAAAGGGCTAAGCTTGTTCGATTGGGTCAACTACAGTCTAATCACCTTGTTCTCGGTCGCATGCTTGTTTCCGTTTCTATACGTGTTCAGCGTTTCCTTTACGGATCCCGAGGTCTATGTTCCGCTTAAATTTTATTTGTTCCCCGAGCAGTGGTCCTTGGAGTCCTACAAGTACATTCTATCTACCAATAGCTTTATGAATGCGTTTAAGAGCACCGTTTTCATTACGGTCGTCGGTACCGCGCTCAACATCGTCGTGTCCTTTACGATGGCCTACGCGCTGACGAAACGGTCCATGCCTGGCAACCGCTGGGTAATGGGGCTCGTCATCTTCACGTTGGTGTTCAGTCCGGGCATCGTGCCTAACTACCTGCTGGTCAAGGAACTAGGCCTGTTGAATTCTTACTGGTCGATGATCTGGCCGGGCCTGACCAACGCCTGGAGCTTGATCGTTATCAAAAGCTTCCTGGATTCGCTTCCATCCGAATTGGAGGATTCCGCGAAGATGGACGGCTGCTCGGATATGGGCGTGTTTTTGCAGATGATTATTCCGCTGTCGATGCCGGCGATCGCCACCTTCACCCTGTTCTTTGCAGTCGGGCATTGGAACGCCTATTTTAACGCCTTGATTTACTTATCGGATTCTAGCAAGTGGACGCTACAACTGTTGATTAAAACACTGGTCATCGATTCCAATTCGGTGGCGGTGGCCCAGGCAGGGGCAAGCGACGAAAATGTGGTGCCGCAGGAGACCATCCGGATGGCCTCAATCGTACTCGCGATGGTACCAATCCTGGTTGTCTACCCGTTTCTGCAAAAGCATTTTGCCAAAGGAGTGATGCTGGGTTCCATCAAAGGCTGATGAAGGAAACGGCGCATGGACGCCCTCTGCATCGGATATGCGGCTGGTTGGATTGAAAGCGTTATCCTCCCGCAAAGGCGGGAAGGAGACAGGACTCTGTTTCAAGAACAATAGATGGATGATGAGCATCCATAAGGAGGGGTTTACATGAAAATTACATCAAGTAAGGGAAGCTCGTACAAATGCTGGACGTTCTGGCTCGCAGCCCTCATCACTGTCGTCATGCTGGCCGGATGCGGCGAACAGGCGGGTGAGAAACCGCAGACGGCTGGGGGACCGGAATCGGAAGACACGGGCGGCAAGCCGATGACGATCAAAATGTTTGCCGGTCTCTATAACGAAATCCCCGACATGAATAATGATTTTTGGAAGGAATGGGAACGCCGTACCAACGTCAAGCTGGACGTGGAATGGGTGCCGTCGGGCGATTTGGACACAAAGCTGGATTTACTTCTGGCTTCCGGAGATTTGCCCGAGGTCGTGGCTTATCAGAACCCGATCCGTCCCACGCTGATTACGGCGATTCAGAACGGCGCGTTTTGGGATTTGACCCCTTTCCTCGGGGATCTCAGCGAATATCCGAACTTGAAAAGTAACCTTGCGCCAGATGCACTGAAATATTTGTCGGTGGAGGGAAGTATCTATGCGGTGCCGCGGTCCCGATCTAGGATCGACGGCGGGTTGAAAATACGAGAGGACTGGCTGAAGCAGCTGAACATTCCGATCCCTACCGATTTCGACGAGTATAAAGAAGCGTTGAAGAAGATCGTCGATGCCGATCTGGACGGCAACGGGAAGAAGGATACGGTAGGTCTCCTATATATCAATAACCCGCCCGCATCATTCCAGGCTGGTTTCGGCGTATACAATCCGACCTATACCGATGACGGAGGGCTGATGAGCCCGTCCCTTACGCCTCAGTACGTCGAGATGGTGGAATGGCTGCGCGGTCTGTACGAAGATGGCCTGATGTCCAAGGAATATGCGGTCATGAAGGAAAGCCAGGCGGAGGAGCTCTTCAAGACGAACCGAGCTGCTTCCTATGGCCGTCCGATCTGGTGGGATCATGAATGGGAGCAGGCGATGAAGAAGTCCGGTCAGCCGGATGCCAAAATCCTGAACGTGACCTTGAAGGGACCGAAAGGGGATTATGCGGTCGGTCTGGAAACCGGCGTAGCCGGCGGGTTCTACATCTCCAAGAAGGTGCCTGAGGAGAAGGTGAAGCAGCTGCTCAAATATTTCGACCAGACGGCGTCCCAGGAAATGACCGATTTTGCCTATTACGGCATTGAAGGCGTCCATTACACCGAAAAGGACGGGCAGAAGGTGCTGACGGAACAAGGGGTCAAAGAAGTCAATACGACGAGCAAGGGAGCGGGCGTACTGGCTTATGCCAAGTGGGGCAAGGTGATCAGCGCTTCCGGTGATAAAGCCTTTAACGATGCCAAAATCAAAGAGGTGGAAAATTACGACGAGATCGGAAAAATCGACCACTATCGCGTCATCACGTCCGATGGCTGGCGCAGCACCTGGCCTAAATATAGCGACGAATATGCTTCCATGGTGACAAAGGCGATTGTCGGGCATATTCCAATGGAGGAGTTCCGCGCATACGTTGATCAGCTGAACAACCAGCCGGACATTCAGGAAGCGTACCAACAA
This sequence comes from Paenibacillus sp. Dod16, assembly GCF_049893405.1. Classification (NCBI taxonomy): domain Bacteria; kingdom Bacillati; phylum Bacillota; class Bacilli; order Caryophanales; family Paenibacillaceae; genus Paenibacillus; species Paenibacillus sp. Dod16. The sequence goes on along the minus strand of NZ_JBNDYG010000070.1, from coordinate 41,073 downwards.
ATGGCCGAAGCATACAAGCAGTTCAACGGGGAGTAACGGACAGTCGGCTCGGACGGTCTCGCATTTTGGAGCGGATATGTTGGAGAACGGGAGGAGACAGCATCGTTGAAGTCTCTGTTCAAACCGGCTGTCTCCGCCTTGTGAATCGACCGTTTGTTGCCAGTTTGAAATGAGGAAGGAGGTAAGGCAATGACGAAGGTTAATGAGGAACGCTTCTGGTGGCACAAACCGCTGCGCGTCATCCAGCCCAATATGCAGGTCCAGGATACCGCCTGCATCGCCCCCCCCCGGCTTGCCGCGCAGCTGAAGGAGATGGGGGCGAATGCGATGGTCTTCAATACAGGCGGCATATATGCCTGGTATGACACGCAGGTTCCGTACCATACCGTGAACGGATATCTCCCTGAGGGGCGCGATTTGCTCGGGGAGCTGATCACAGCCTGTCACCGTGAGGACCTTCGCTTTATCGCCAGGTTCGACTTCAGCAAAGCGGGTGACAGTGCGTATCTCCGAAGGCCGGAATGGTTCGTCCGCAAGGAGGGCGGCCGCCCGGAGATCATCGGGGCTGAACGGCCCGGACCGTGGCCGCTCTTGATGTCCACCTGCATCAACGGCGGCTACCGCAATGCGGATGTCGCCGCTCCGGTGCTCCGCGAAGCGTTGTCGCGGTATCCGATCGATGGCATTTTTTTTAACAACCCCGGTTATGTGTTCTGCCGATGCGAGCGATGCAGGCGTAAATACGCGGAGCAGTACGGCAAGGAATTGCCGGATTCCTCGCGGGAGCTGGAGCCGGATTTCGCGGCGAGATGCTTCGATGACAATATGGAAGCGATGTATGACCTGATCAAGCGGGAGAGGCCGGAGGTGCCCATGATTCTATACTACAACCTCCACCGCGACAATCTGTCGAAGCGCGTTCAGATCACTGACATGCTGTGCACGGAGCCGCAGGACGTACTCTCGCTCGGCCATGCTCGGATCCCTGAATTCTGGAAGCCGGCTCTCAGCATCAAGGTGGGGCGGTCGGTTCCGGGCAGGCCGGCTCCGTTTGGCATCGTGCATTCCTGCCCGGGCATGGACTGGCGCCATACCGGGCTTCCGGTAGCGGAATACCGCTTCTGGCTGGCTCAAATTCCGGCCAACGGCGGTCAGATCTGGCACTCCGTCACGGGCATACCCGATACGATCGAAGACCAGCGGATTTTGAAAACCGTAGCCGAGCTGAATCATCATGCCGCCAAGCTGGATGCCTATATGGACGGGGCCGTATCGGCTGCGGAAACCGCCCTGCTCTGGAACGAGCGCGGCGAGGCGCAGAGCTGGGCCGAAACGCTGATCAACCGGCAAATCCCGTTTGACGTACTGCTCCCGCAGAGCCTGCACGATTGGGATCTGAGCCGGTACCGGGTGGTGTTGGCCCCTGAAGGAACGGAATTCACCCCTTTGTTGCTCCATGACTTGCGTAGCTATGTGTATGGCGGCGGACAGCTGCTTGCGGAAGGTCCCCTTCCTTCCGTTGTCGCCGATGCCGCCGATGCCGGCGTCAAGCCGCTCCATGATCTGCTCGGCATTTCGGCCGAAGTCTTCGCAAGCGAATACCTGACGGCCTCGTATTTGCGGTTTGAGGAACTGCGGGGGAAGGGCAATCCGCTGCAGCAGGGAATGGAACGGACCGCGCTGATCGCTCACCGCGGCCATGTCGCTTATGTTCAGCCGTACAGTGAAGCGGTTCGGGTACTGGCGACGCTGGTGCCGCCGTTTTCTCCACCGGAAAGCGTGGGAGCGCCGCCGGAGCGGGCTTCGCTGCCCGTTTCCCGCACCGATCTGCCGCTGGCTTTGGAGCATTCGTGGGGTGCCGGCCGCGCTATGTATTTCACGTTCTCACTGGGTGTGCTTCTTCGCGAATTCAAGCTGCCTGAACACGAGATGCTGCTGGCTAACGCGATCGATCATTTGCTCGATGGGAAGCCGCAGCTGTCGGTAACGCCGTATCCTGGACTGCAGGCGACCCTCTTCCGAAGCGGCAGCGATCTGCTGCTCCACTTCGTGAACGGAGCCGGCCGCAGGCCGCTTGCAGCGACGATTCCTCTGCATAATATCGAGGTCCGGTTGAGACCGGGGACTAGATGGCCTACAGGGAGTGGCTTTAAACTGGAGATGTTGATCGGCGGAGGCTGTATAGAAGGATTCGCAGTGAACGACGTATTGAACTTCACCCTGCCGCGGCTGGAGGTTTGGGAGTGCATTCGGATCCCGCTGAATCCCACCGTTACCGCTGTTGGGGAAGGATAGAGGAAGCGGGAGGACGAAGTATAACAGGTGTAGGATCATCCGTAGAGAGTTGCGGATGGCACAGTGATCCGCAGGGCAGTTCCTGCCGCGGGAACCGGAGGTGAAAATTCGTGAAGTCTCTTTGGCAGCATATTCAGACCTCGTTCCTCCGCTGGTTCTCCGCGAACCGCTATCTGAAGCGTCTGATTTGGCTCGGATGCCTGTCGGCTATAATTCCGGTGATCCTAGCCGGAAGCGCCTACTACCATTTCTCCATGAAAAAGCTGACGGTCCAGTTCCAGGAAAATAATATGGCGTCCTTGATGCAGCTGAAGGACCGCGTCGAAAATATCATAACAAGCATCGAGCATGAATCGCTTCAGCTTGCCAGCGGTCCGCTGATTCGCAGCGCGCTGGAAAATCCCGAATATGAGACGGACTACATGCAGCAATTGGATATGCTCAAGCTGTTTCAGCTGCACAAAAATACGAATAACCTGATCGAAGACATCCTGTTTTACGATGTTCGGCACCGGCTGCTGCTGTCGCATTCCTATGGCCTGGTCCACCTGGACGGGTACAAGGGAAAAGAAGATATCGAGCAAGCCGTGGCGAGGGAAGGCGGAGCGAGGTGGATGCACCTCCCGAAGTCGACGGAGAACGGATACGTCTCTTACGTCCGCCATCTTCCCGTTATGGTGCTGGGGCAACCGAGAGGCACCATCTTGATACAAGTGAAAGAGGAATCGCTTCGCAGCCTTTTGAACAACTATACCCTTTCCCTGGAGGAGCAGTCGCTGGCCATTCTGGACTCCGATCACCGGGTCCTGCTGCATACGGATGGACGCAGCGAGATCGGCAAAGCCGCGGAAGAAGACCCCATTTTGGTATCTCTGGTAGAGAGCGGGGAAACGTCCGGCCATGACGTGCTGACCGGGGAGGACGGCAAGGAACTGGTCGCCTTTTACAAGACCTCCATGGGCCGTCTATATGTGTCCCGGATGCCGGAGCGGGAGATGATCGAGCAATTGAGGTGGATCCGCGTGCTGATCGTCATGTCGGTGTCCGTCTTCATGCTGATCGCGGTATTGCTCACCTGGTTCTCGTCCAAAATAGCGTACAATCCGATCCAGCAGCTCCTTCGTTACGGGGAGCATTTGAGAAGAAACGGCAGGAGCGGGGCGGATAGCTCCGTCAAAGAGAATGAAATCGAGTACATCCGCTCCTCCCTTAGCTACTTGAACGAGCAGGCGGAATCCCTGAACAGCTACATTCGAAAAATTCAACCGGATTTACGGGAACGGTTCCTGCAGCGTTTGCTGCTGTCCGGAAGCTCGTGGCGGTCCGGCACGCTGGAGGAGGGGTGCGTGAAGTACATGATTCCGATGAGCGGACCATATGCCACGATAGTGGTGAAAGTCGAGAATCCGGTAAAAAAGCGATTTTTGCCTAACGAAGGCCCGGTCATCGTGTTTGCGGTCAAAAACGTCATGTCCGAGCTGCTGGCAAACAACCGGCAGTTGGAGGGTTACGTGGTGGACCGGGAGGACCGGGAAGCTGTGGCGCTCCTGAGGCCGGGAGAGCCCGGGGTTTCCTCCCAGGAGCTCCGCAGCCTCCTCGCATGTTATGCGGAATCCGTCAGTCAGTCGCTGGCGCGCTATCTTTCTTTTTCCGCGTCCATCGGCATCGGCAATACTGGAACATTGAGTCGGGCGGCAGAATCCTATAAGGAGGCGCAGCTTGCTCTGCAATATCGTCTGTTCCATGATGCGGATACCGTACTGTTCTATGAAGACATGATCCGTATCGAGCGTAATCCCGTGTTCATGTATCCGAAAGACATCGAATCGGAGATGATCGAATATTTGTGGAATGGGGATCTGCCGCAGGCTGAGGCGTCGCTGCATGAATTTTCCCGGCGGATTCGGGTGTCGGAGTCGTACAACGTGACCTTCCAGAGCTATTACGTGCTGCTCTCGGCCATTGTCCAGTCGATGGAGGAGAAAGGTCCCGGCGTGCTGGAGTTGCTGGGAGGTAATCTGTTCGACCAACTGAAGGAGAACCAGACCTCACGCGAAATGCATGACTGGTTCATCGGCGCCCTGTTCCCGCTATACCAGGAAATAAGTCATGACCTGCGTACCCGCTCCACCCGCCTGATCGTTCAGCGGGTATGCGGCCATATCAGCCGTCATCCCGATGGTGCTCATTCACTGGCGGACTGTGCCGAGCTGGTGGGGGTGAGCCCGTCGTACCTCAGCCGGCTGTTCAAGAAAGAGATGGGCGTATCCTTTGTCGAATACGTCATGAACTCCAAAGTGCAGAAGGCGAAGCAGCTGCTCAAGGACACGGATTACACGGTCATGGAGATTGCCGAAATCGTCGGTTATTCCGAACGGAACCTGAACCGGGCCTTTCAGCGTTTTCTGCAGATGTCTCCGCGGCAGTATCGACTGTCGGTAAGATAGGAAAACCAATTATACAGGCTTAGGCTTATACAGAAAAAGGAGAGGATCACATAATGACAATCGCACCGAAACAAACGACCGTAGGGTTTATCGGCTTGGGCGTAATGGGCCACAGTATGGCAGGGCATATTCAGAAAGCCGGCTACGCACTGCACGTTTACACGCGAACCGCCTCCAAGGCGGAGCGGCTGGTGTCGGACGGCGCGACTTGGCACGATACCCCGGCCAAGCTGGCGCAGGCCTGCGACGTAATCATTACGATGGTGGGCTACCCGAAGGATGTCGAGGAACTCTATTTAGAGCCGGAAGGGCTGGTGGCGCATGCCAGGGAAGGGGCATATCTGATCGATATGACGACGTCCAGTCCGCTGCTTGCCCGCCGCATCTATGAAGCCGCCTCGTCGAAAGGGCTCCATGCTATCGATGCTCCGGTCTCCGGCGGTGACGTGGGTGCACGTGAAGCGAGGCTGTCCATTATGATCGGCGGGGAAGAGGGAGACTTCAAGGCGGTGCAGCCGCTGCTGTCAACGATGGGAAGCAATATCGTTCATCAAGGACAAGCCGGCGCTGGCCAGCATACGAAGATGTGCAACCAGATCGCCATTGCCTCTAACATGATAGGAGTCTGCGAGGCGCTGGCCTATGCGGAGAGCGCCGGGCTTGATCCCGAAACCGTGCTCAAGAGCATCGAGGGCGGAGCGGCGGGCAGCTGGTCGCTTAGCAATCTGGCTCCGCGCATGATTGCCGGGAATCTGGAGCCGGGATTCTATATCAAGCATTTCATCAAGGATATGGGAATCGCGCTGGAATCCGCTAAGGGAATGAACTTGGTTACGCCGGGCTTATGCCTCGCCGAATCGTTGTACCGCCAGCTGGCAGAGAAGGGATTTGAGGATAAAGGCACGCAGGCTTTGATTAGATATTATACGGGTGAGTGAGATTCAGATTCTTTTTACTGATCTAAGTCCTTAAAGGACCATAACATGCGCATGATGCCAAAGAACAAACGGGTACGAAAAGTCGCAATAGAACATAACAGTCTCGATTTCTCCGGTAGGACAGATTGAGGCTGTTATTAATTTCGGGACATAAGGAAACTTATCATGATAAAGTCAACGGTCTTCAAGACCTGTCTAAGACCATACCGATAGTTCAGTATGAGATGCTGTCGAATCACCCTTACCGATACACGCAAGAGGATGTGTTATTCGAAGTGTTTGCGGAGCGCAATCAAATCTCGAAGAAGGAAAGAGCAACCGCACGCGAGAAGTTCTTCTCCAAAGGGCAGCCTTGATTCCGAACCTCGTCCTTGGGCAAGCGTTATGGCTGGGGTATTCATCATGACGCTCAACCCGCACTCGATAGCGTTGGGTCTCATCAATTACATGTATACTAAGTCGCCTAGTTGGCGACTTTTTTTGGTTTGTCGGGAAAAACGAGAGCAGCATCCTTCATCGAGCAGAGATTTTAATTTTTAATTAACAAAAACCTGCATTCTATTAAATTATTCTTTTTTACAATCAATGGCGTAGGGTTATTAAACCGGTTTAATGATCCGGCAGGCAATGAGAATTTGCTAGAGAAAGGAACAACCATAGATGGCTACCATTGATGACGTTGCCAAGAGGGCTGGTGTATCCAAGGGGACCGTATCCAGTGTGTTCAGCAAAAAAAGGCCGATCAGCCATCAAGTGACGGAGCGGGTACTAGAGGTAGCCCAAGAGCTGGGATATTTCCCGAATCATCTGGCCCGAAGCCTCGCGATCAAGAGGACGATGAGCATCGGCCTCAAGATCCCTCTCCCGCCTGATGGGACGATGACGGCCTTCGATACTCAGTTGATTAACGGTGTCATCAAGGAATGCTCCAAGCAGGGCTACCGCTTAGTGCTCGACACTTTACCCGAGCAGGAGGATCCTACGATGTATTCGCAGGATCCTGTCGATGGCGTCATTCTGCTAAACCCGCGAAAGAATGATTTACGCATCCAACGGTATCTGATGATGGGCACACCTCTTGTGCTGGTGGGTCGGTCGGATCCATATGACGATTCGATCAGCTACGTGGATAATAACAACACGAAAGTGGCTCATCAGGTAGGAGATTATTTGCTTCAAGGAGGACATCAATCCATCCTCTTCCTGAATGCAGCCTCCGATATGACCGTGTCCTATGATCGAAAACATGGCTTATTGGAAGCTTATCGCCAGTACGGTCTGCCGATGCGCGAAGAGTACGTGATGTACTACAACCACAGGCTGCATGCCAACGGTACGGAATACGGATACATGTCCATCATGAATACCTATGGAAACATGAATTATACGGCAATCATTACCGATACGGACAGAGTAGCTCTTGGCGTGCTGAGGGCAGCCAGGGAGCTGGATATTGAGGTGCCGGAACAGCTATCGGTCATCGCCCTCAGCAATGATGCGATTTTAGCTCAAGATATGAATCCAAAGCTGACATCCGTGGAGTTGTCGGCAGAGACGCTTGGAGCTGAAGCAGCCAAGCTGTTGATCGAGAAAATAAGCGATAAACGTGTCCACAGGCAAATCATTATCCCCGCACAGCTGGTAGTGAGGGATTCCTGCAAGGTTCTTTCCTAATGACGAATAAGGAGTGGTTAGCTTGGTTAAACGAAACAAATTCATGATCGCGATCATGGCTGTATCTCTGTTCGGTGGGATGCTTGCGGGCTGTTCCCCGAGTCCAGGCAGCAGTAATCAGGAGGGCAGCAATGCCGCATCGCAAGCTGCATCGAAAGAAGAACGCACCCTCAAAATCATGACGGGGGTCATCGGCGGCAAAACGCCTGAAGAGAATACGCAGTTCGAGCAGGAAATCGAGCGTCTAACCGGCATCAAGGTAACGATGAACAAGCCGGCTGCTGACTATGACCAGAAGCTGCTTGCAGCGATCGCTTCCGGAGAAAAATTCGACCTGCTGCAAATCAGCAAAGAGAAGATGTCCACCTTCGTTGAACAAGGAATTCTTACGCCGCTGACCGATCAAGTGAACGCCTCCAAGGTGCTGTCGGATCCAAACGTCATTCCCGCGAATGAGTGGGAACAAGTAAAGACGAAGGATGGCCAGATCTACGGCGTGTTCACCAAGTACCAGGGAGGAACGATGCCGATCGTTCGCAAGGACTGGCTGGACAAATTAAACCTGCCGGAGCCTGCAACGCTGGACGATTATTATAACGTCCTCAAAGCGTTCACCGAACAAGATCCGGACGGAAACGGCAAAAAAGACACGTACGGACTCAGCACGGCCGGCATGTATGAACTGCAGGGCTTCTTCAGCGCAGCGGGCTTGAAACAACGGTATGTGGAAACGGCGGACGGCAAGCTGGACGTTCCATATTCTACGGATGCGGCCATCCCGGTTTATGAATGGCTGAACGAGCTGTTTGAGGAAGGCATTCTGGATCCGAACTTTACCACGAATGACACCGGTAAAATGCGAGACCTGTTCCTGACCGACCGTGTCGGCATGATTACGTACTGGGACGCTTGGGTAGGCATGCTGAACAATACGCGCCACGAACAAGATCCGAATACGAAATTCGAAGCGAAGGGCTTGCCTGGTGCAGCCGACGCAAACGGCAACCACATGCTGCGCAAAGGCGATCCGGATGTGTGGGTTATTCCCGTCAATGCGGAGCATCCGAAAACAGCCTTTGAATTCATTGAATGGTGGCATTCCGAGGAAGGTATCACGCTGGGCAGTTTAGGCATAAAGGATGTGGATTACACGGTTGACAACGGCAAATACGAACTGACCCAAACCGGTAAAGAGCATGCTTCCGACCATGGCGTTCCTTTCTGGTATAACCGCAACGTCGAACCGCCTTTCGGTAAACTGCCGGGCGTCCAGGAAGCGCAGGATCTCGTCGATCAATACGCTTCCTTGGAATTAACGCCTCCGAATTGGGCGAATGCCGAGAAGATTATCAATGAATATTCCTTCAAAGCGATCATGGGCGAAATGCCGGCTGCCGACGCTGTAAAGAAAATGCGAGAAGAGCTTAAAGCAGGCGGACTTATCGATTAAAGCATGAGGAGGGGCGGTGATGGCGGCCGCGCCCTTCTTTATTTTTTTAATAAGGGGGCGAAATTCCGTGAAAGCCATATTCAAATACAAAACCCTATATTTTATGATGCTTCCTATCCTGGCCTACTTCCTCATCTTTTCCTTTTATCCGCTTGCCCGAGGACTTGTTATCAGCATTCAAGATTACCGGCTTATCGGAGATCGTCCTTTCATCGGCATCGATAACTATCTGAGTGTGCTAAAGGATCCGGCTTTAAATGAAGGGGCTTCAGCCTGGTTCAAAAAAATGACCCAGATGATCGTCTATTTACCTCATTTATTCTCTTGGGTTGTCGTAGGCGGGATGTGGATTCTACTGCTGTCTCCGGATACGGGCATCGTGAACCAAATCATCCAGCTCTTTGGCGGTCAGCCGGTCGGGTTCCTGTCTTCGGACCGTTATGCCCGCTCCGTCATGATCCTGACTTCTGGCTGGAAGGAAATGGGGTATACCTGCATTATGTACCTGGCCGCCATCGTAAACATCAATCCATCGCTGTATGAGGCTGCGAGCATGGACGGAGCCAGTCGCTGGCAAAGGATACGATATGTAACGATTCCGATGCTTCGCTCCACCATGAAAGTGGTCATTATGTTGAACGTTTTGGGAATCCTGCGTTTGTTTGATCAAATATTCGTGATGAGTAACGGCGCCATTGCCAATAAAGTCGATGTCATTATGATGTACACCTACCAAAAGGGGATATTGGAATTTAGCGTTGGACCTGCTACGGCGGCCGGCTTCCTGGTGATTATGGCAACATTCGCGCTAACGTACGTAACAAGAGCGGTGATCCGCTACGATGAAGGGTGAGTCGGTATATGAAACCAACGAATAAAATCAGCTTGCCGGGCCGTGTGTTTGATGCGGTCAATATTCTGTTCCTCCTTCTGCTCGTTTCAACCATGGTTATCCCTTTTTTAAATACGCTTGCGCTTGCATTTTCATCGAATTTTGCTTCCATGCAGCCCGGGATCGTACTGTGGCCTAAGGAATTCAGCCTGGAGGGATTCTCCACGGTATGGAACCGCATGAAGCTTTATTTGCCATTTACGAACAATGTCATTGTGACCGTTGTCGGTACCGTAGGTCATGTGTTCCTAAGTTCTATGGCAGGCTATGTGCTGATTCAAAAAGGGCTTCCCGGAAAAAAGTGGATGTTATCCGCGATCCTGTTAACGATGATGATTCCGAGCGAGGCGATCATGATCCCGCTGTATATCGTGAATCAGGATTTAGGACTCCTGAACACGTTGTCCTCACTCATACTTTCCGGCTTCGTATCCGGCTTCAGCGTCATGCTCATGCGAAATTTCTTTTTGAGCGTCCCTTACGAGATGTCGGAATCGGCGCGGATCGACGGAGCCGGGGATCTTCGGATTTTCTTTACGATGTACTTGCCGCTTGCGAGAGCAGGGCTGGCAACAGTTACGCTGTTTGAATTTGTCAGCCGCTGGAACCAATTCACGCCAGCCCTCCTGTATATAAATGACTCGTCCAAATATACGCTGCAGATCGCGTTGAAATCGCTCATTGTCGATACCGATTCGACCTCRAGCAATTTTCTTATCACGACCAATGTCAGAATGGCAGGGATCGTCATTGCGCTTCTTCCGCTAATCATCATCTATCCGTATGTGCAAAAGTATTTTGTTAAAGGAATGTTTGTCGGCGCAAATAAAGAATAAGCAGAATTGAGGAGGCAGTCGTATGACTAAACGAATCGAGCGGACGAACACATTAGCTTTCAAACGATATATTGAGCATTCAGAACAAAGTACGTACATCGAAGTACCGTTTCAAATGCCGGAGCGTGTCGAAGAAATCCACGTGAGCTATCAGGTGGAATCCCACGGCGATGAAGCCGCAAAAGCCGTCATTGATTTAGGGATCCGGGACGCCGAGAGAGTAAGAGGCTGGAGCGGAGGGGCACGTCATGAATTTAGCATCGGTCTGAATCAAGCGACTCCAGGATACCTGCATGGACGGTTCGCCCCAGGAGATTGGGCTATTCTCCATAACGCATACAAGGTTCCCGCTCAGGGTTGTACGGTCACGATCGAAATCGAGTTTACCTTCAGGACATCGCGCTGGCTGAAGGGAGATCTTCACACGCATAGCGTTCATAGCGACGGCACTTATACCCTCGAAGAGAATGCGGCCATGATGGAGAGTTTGGGCTGCGATTTTATAGCCATGACCGATCACAATACGAACAGCCAAAACCTTGCGTATCCCCGCGGGACCTCGGTACTGATGATACCGGGTACGGAGTTTACGACGAATTATGGTCATAGTAATTTTCTCGGCGTGACGAACCCCATGGATGATTTTCGCGTAACGGGAATATCCGATGTGCACGAGAAGTTTCGAGTCGCCCGCGAACGGGGAGCTAAGATTGTACTCAACCATACGCACTGCGATAACTGCCCGTGGGAATGGGATTTCGATGTGGATTACGACTGGGTAGAAATTTGGAACGGCCCTTGGAGAGAGCACAACAGACGCGCGCTTTCTTGGTGGCAGGAGCAGCTCGTTACCGGAAGACGTCTGGTAGCCGTAGGGGGAAGCGATGTGCATCGACCGGACTCATATGTGAAGCATGCGATGCCATGCGTATGGGTCTGGACCGATGAAAAAACGGTGGAAGGCGTGCTGAACGGTATTGCGGAAGGCCATGTCGTTATCACTTATTCGCCAGACGGCCCCTTTGCCACCCTTCAGTGCGGTGAATACGGGATTGGTGATGAAGTGCCCTATGGGCACGCCGATCACGAGGTGGTCGTTCAACTGGATGATTTGATTCCGGGCGATCGGATTCGTCTGTACAGCGAGCGCGGTCTCGAGGAGGAAACTTCTGTTGACTCGGAAGGAGGCGTTACACTGATGGTTAACGCCATGCATAGGAGATTTTTGCGGGCTGAAATTTGGCGGAATCTCGATCTGGCCGACGGCTTGTCGATGGCGGCACTGACAAACCCCATTAATTTTGCTTCAAAAGAAGATACGCGATCATCGAATCACGAGGGTTACAGCATGTTTCAGTCCGTCTGAAGCCATTGTCCAATCGTGCCGATCCATTGAGGCGAATTATAAATCGATAAAATGAGCAATTAAGAAGAAATATCGCATTTCATTTTAAGTTAAAATGAGTATAATTCGCCTAAGATCATACACGAAAGGGTGGGACGATGTCAGAAATCGTAGATGACAAGAAAATCCATTGGAAGAGAAAGATCATTCTCTTCTTAAGCAGCCAGACACTGTCGCTGTTTGGTTCTGCCTTGGTGCAATATGCCATCATGTGGTACATTACACTGACTACGCAGTCAGGCCTCATGATGACGCTGTATATTATTTGCGGATTCATTCCGACGTTTTTGCTGTCGCCGTTTGCAGGCGTTTGGGCGGACCGCTACAACCGTAAATCACTCATTATGATTGCGGATGCTATGATCGCGGTGGTTACGCTGATATTGGCCATTACGTTTATGCTTGGCTACCAAGCGGTTTGGCTGCTGTTCGTCATTTCTGCCGTACGCGCACTCGGGGCAGGCATTCAAACACCGGCGGTCGGAGCGATATTGCCTCAAATCGTGCCGCAAGAGAAGCTAACCAAAGTTAACGGCATCAACGGCAGCTTACAAGCGCTTACTATGTTCGTAGCGCCCATTGTCAGCGCGGCTTTGCTTACCATGGCAACGATCGAGGTGATCTTTTTTATCGACGTCGTTACGGCTGCGATCGCGATATTCACCTTGTTTGTCTTTCTCAAAAACCTGGACGACTTCAAGGAGGGCTTGGCATATATTAAACAGCATGCCTTTTTAAAATCCTTTTTTATCTTCTTCGCTATTTTCTTTGTGCTTATGGCACCAGCTGCCTTTCTGACTCCGCTGCAGGTTACCCGCAGCTTCGGTGACGACGTATGGCGCTTGACGGCAATCGAGATCGCGTTTTCCGTCGGCATGATGGCAGGAGGAGGGATCATCGCGTCATGGGGCGGCTTCAAAAATAAAGTGTACACGATGGCGATTGCCAGCCTCATCATGGCGGTTTCCACCTTTGCGCTCGGCATTGTCCCTGTATTCTGGATTTACTTAGCCATCATGGCCGTGTTCGGAGTAGCGATGCCCATATTTAATACGCCGACCACCGTCATGCTGCAGGAGAAGGTGGACGAAAATTATTTGGGACGAATATTCGGTGTCTTCGGGATGATCTCGACTTCCATGATGCCCATCGGGATGCTGATATTCGGACCGCTTGCCGACGTGGTCAAAATTGAATGGCTGCTGGTCGGTACCGGACTGTTTATACTCGTGCTTACTGTGTTCTTCGCACGCAACAAACGCTTGGTTGAAGCGGGCATGCCGCTTCCGAAAGAGCAAGAGGCCGCGACGGATTAAAGCTACAATGCCTGGACAGAAAATGGACATACCAAAACGAAACATTAAAATAGTGTCCCAGGCTGGTTTCCTGTTGCCAAGGCACTGTAACGCATATGCTACGTCATAAGTAGAAGGAGCTAGTGACCTTTTGAGGTTACAGCTCCTTTTTATCGTGAGATCGGGCGCAGCATTCGGCCATGTTTACTCTATCGAATCCAGTTATATTTTTGGTTGACAGATTTTAACACCGGGAAGATAATAATTGTAACTATGGAAAAAGGAGGGAATCGTCTAAGAAGTTTGTATTCATATGGAATCTCTAATCGTAAGGATTCGGTTGTACCTCGTATATCAACCCTTTAAAGGAGTGTAGTCATGTACGATAAAATCGTAGACATTTTGTGCTCTATCAAGGAAGACCAACCGGAACTCCGCCAAAGCCTGTCCCCCGAAACGGATCTAAACAACGATATAGGCCTCGATTCTCTGCAAATGATCCAGTTTATGCTCAAAGTCGAAGATCAGTTAAACGTGGTCATTGACTATGACCAATTCGATTACGAACACCTCCAGTCGATCGACACATTTATCACTTTCCTGAAAAGCTGCCAATCGCAGGAGCAGCCTCTGTACGAAGATGTCAAACCATGAACCTGGTGTGATTCCGAAAATCGCGATGGGTACCTTCGATCCCGAAACGCGCTGGAGGGATCCGGCGCTGGCCCGGCTGCCCGCGATGCCCGATAAGGACCGAGAATCGATTGTCCTATGTATGGACGAGCTGCTTTTTCCATTTTGCGGGCCGGACGACGTCCTTTACACGCGTTGCAAAATCGATCCTGCGCTGCACGAATACCTGAACGGACTGGGTTTTTCTTTTCGGACCCGTTACCACTTTGATTTGAACGAAGAGGATAAACCTTTACCAGGATCGGACGTGTTCAAACAGTGTATGTTCAGCCTTGCAGCCGAACAAGCCCAGGATCTTTTTCCGGCAAACAGGATGCTGCAGACTGCCGGTTATTCAAAGGGTGTGGCCTTGCCGGAATCGATCCCTTCCATATATGCCGCTAACGATTTACGGCAAAGGCAATCACCGGATGAGACTTTGTTCTCCAACGCCGCACACATTTTATCGCCCTACGCTATTACAGCAGAAACGGAAACTTACCTTCATGCTGCCGAACCGTTTAATTCATTACCGGACATGGAGACGGTTGTACGTGTGAACTCCAAAATATACTCGAGCAGGCTTCTGACTAGAATTGGCGAGAAAAGCTGCGGCGTGGAGGCAAACAGCGCTGCGGAAATAGAGGTAATTGGAACTGCCCTTCTGAAACGAGGGCCATATTTGCTGAAAGACCCTTTCGGTGTTTCGGGCAAGGGCAACCTGCTCATCGACAGCGAAGCCATGCAGCGAAGGATCGCGGAGCATCTGCATAAACAGGAGGGGAGCGGATTGCGGGTTCAATTCCTGCAGGAGCCCTTGCTGCCAAAGGTGACCGACTTCAGTTCCCACTGGTTCATCCGGGAGAATGGAAAGACGGAGTTCATCTCCGTACAGCGGATGATGAATCACCAGCAAAACTACAGCGGGTCTATCAAAGCCGATGAAGCTTTTATCGGCATGCTTGAGAACGCCGGTTATTTTACCGTGATGGAGAAAGCGCTCCGGGCTTTGGTCGAGGACGGCTATCACGGCTTCGTCTGCTTTGACTCCATGATACTGGAAGACGGAGAAGTCGTTTCCATTGTGGAGATCAATGCCCGCAAGTCCATGGGACTGATTAACGCCTATCTCGATAAATGGTCGGAACCATACGGCCATACCGGCTGGCTTACGTTTTTCTCTCTCGGTCTTCCGGAAGGCTTCACATTCGGGAAACTCCTGCAGGCTCTACGCGAATCCGGTCTTTTGTTGACAACGCCCGGGGATTACGGGATCGTACCGCTATCATCCAATACCGTCATGGTGAACGAGATTCTGAACCGGCGCCGTATCGCCGAAGGAGCACAGAACAACCGAGGCGTACCGAAGGGGCGGCTGTATGTATCGGTGGTGGGCTGTGACGACAGACACCGCAGCCAACTGGTCGAAAGCCTGCGGCAGGTGCTCGCCGACTTGTCC
Organism: Paenibacillus sp. Dod16; assembly: GCF_049893405.1. Taxonomy (NCBI): domain Bacteria; kingdom Bacillati; phylum Bacillota; class Bacilli; order Caryophanales; family Paenibacillaceae; genus Paenibacillus; species Paenibacillus sp. Dod16. The sequence continues at coordinate 25,710 of NZ_JBNDYG010000070.1, read as the reverse complement.
GTTAAAGTGTACAACTAAAACTGGAACTTGGAGGCTGCCCATGAATTCATTTTCGGTTACCTTGCTGGCGTCCGGGAATTCTCTTGGCGCATACATTCCGGCTATGCATCTACACATGTACCTGCAGAGCAGAGGTGTCGGAACAGACGTTCAAGTTCTGGAGAACTTGTATCACGAAGAAGTCCGGCACAAGATTCGGTCCACCAAAAAAGCATTCCACGCGGATTTCTCCGTTGCCCGTATGGGGCATAAGCTGGCCAAGCCCGTTGACTCTTCTCTGGACGAGGAGACGGTTCGGAGGATGCTGGAAGGCTGGAAACGGGCCGGTGTCACCCGCTTTGTGGTCTTTACCGGCTTCTGGCTGCCGATTCTGGAGCGTTATAAGGAAGCTGCGGAGATCCCCCTGGACATCCGACTGATTCGGCTGGATGCGATTGATACACCGTCTTATAAGGTGCACAAGCAATTATATCTAAGCTACGACAACGTCTGGTTCTACGATCCTTCAAAGCTCTCGCCGGGCAGCTACCTTGCTACGGACGAAGAAGCACCTCTGCCTTATGCGCAGCGTACCGGACGCATTCTGATCCATGGCGGTGGCTGGGGGATCGGGACCTATGCCGGGACGATCTCAGAACTTCAAAAGCTCGGCCACAGCCTTGATGTGATCGTATATGATCCCTCCGAGGTGAAGGAGGACGACGGGGTTACGCGCTATTTCGGAACGGAGGCCTCCTGGGATCCGTGGAGCAAGGATGCGCAGGGGTGTCACACGTTTCCGCCGATGGTTCGTTATGTCCGGCAAGATGGTGTTCTTCGGGAGTTTCCGCTCGGGAGTTATTCCGCTTACACGGACCTGATGCGTAATTGCGCCGCAATCATCAGCAAACCGGGGGGAGCGACCCTGAACGACTCGCTGGCATTCGGAATCCCTTTTGTTATGCTGGAACCGTTCGGCGACCATGAGCTTCACAATTCAGCCTATTGGGAATCCCGTGGTTTCGGTATCCGTTTTGCGGAGTGGAAAGCCCGGGATTTTTCAAAACCTAAACTGCAGGAGATTTGCAGATGTTTGCTGGAGCAGCGATCCAAAATCAACCATTATGGGAGGAACATCTATGCAGCCGAAAACAGCAGTTACGTTTGATAAACTGACATTCCGCAATATGAAAAGAACCCTGGTGCCGCTCGCGGAAACGGGAAGGAAGCTCAAGGAGGATCCGACATATGCGGCCCCCGTGCCTTATGAGATCGGGATCAAGCTTAATAACGGCTGCAACCTGCGCTGCAAGCACTGCTTCGAATGGAATCCGGAAGGCTTCCATCACGGCTTTGCCAAAGAAGTAAAGAACGACGAAATCGAGATTCCTGTCGTGGAGAAGCTGTTGGCCGAAACGAGAGAACGCAAATCGCGCGTATTCCTGTGGGGCGGGGAGCCGCTGTTCTACTCCAAGTTTGATGAACTGGCGGAGCTGCTGGCCAAAGAAGACCGTTACACAACGATTTGTACGAACGCGATCCTCATTGAAAAGAAGCTGGATTCCATCTTGAAAATGTCAGAAAATCTGGTCATGCTGGTCAGCCTGGAAGGCTTCGAGAAAGAGAATGACGCGATCAGAGGCAAAGGCACGTTCAAGAAAGTGATCCACGCCATAGAGCTGCTGCTGGATTTGCAAAAGCAGGGACTGTACAAAGGCAAAGTGTCCGTAGCTCTGACGGTAAATGACCAGATGGTCGGCCAGCTATACAGCTTTATGGAATTCTTCGAAGAGATGGGCGTAGATTCGGTATATTTCTGCTTCCCTTGGTACATCCCTTCCGGGACGGCGGAGAAAATGGACGCCTACTTCGATGCTCATTTCCCGCACCTTGCCTCCCGCTTCGCGGACGACCACAAGAACAGCTGGCACTCCTTCACGTTCCATATCTCGCCGGACCATTTCGACACGCTGATCGAAGAGCTGAAACGTGTCAATTCGCGTGTATGGAATGTACGGATACGCTATCAGCCCGCACTGGAGCCCGAAGAGGTGGAAGGGTTTATCCGGGGAAGCGAGAAACCGGCCATGAACCGCACAAAGTGCTTCTCGATCTCGAACCGGATGGACGTAATGCCGGACGGCAAGGTGAATCCGTGCAAGTTTTTCCCGGAATTCAGCGTCGGCAATCTGTATGAAGATAGCGTAGCGGATATTTTTCATGGTGAAGATCTTCGGAAACAGCGCGAGGTGCTGGCCTGCGGTCTGATGCCGATTTGCTCAAAATGCGTACTTCTTTATAACAATGGAGTTTAAGCGTTTAAACTTTATGCCGTTCAATCAGGCAAATCAGGCAAACGTTTGGGAGGATCGGAGATGGATTTTATCCGTGTGCGGGAGCTGCACAAATCGTTTGTGTATTACCGGAAACAAGCCGGGCTCAAACATTCATTAAAAAATTTATTTGCCCGCAAGTCACTGGTGAAGGAAGCGGTTAAATCCGTTTCCTTCGATATCGGTCCCGGCGAGTGTGTCGGATTTCTCGGGCCCAATGGGGCGGGCAAGACCACAACGCTTAAAATGTTATCGGGCATTCTATATCCCACGAGCGGGGAAGCCGTTGTACTCGGCTATGTGCCGTGGGAGCGAAAGAACGAGTTCAAACGGCTGTTCTCCATTGTGATGGGCCAGAAAAACCAGCTTTGGTGGGACCTTCCCGCCAGCGAGTCGATTTATTTGAACAAATGTATTTATGACGTGGACGATGATCTCTACCGTCGGAGTCTTGCCGAGCTATCGGAAATGCTCGATGTGCAGGACCTTCTGGATGTGCAGGTGCGCCGGCTGTCCCTTGGGGAGCGGATGAAAATGGAGCTCATCGCCGCTCTGATTCACCGCCCTAAGCTGCTTTATCTCGATGAGCCGACGATCGGCCTCGATTTCCCCTCGCAGAAGAAGGTCAGGGAGTTTCTGAAATACTACAATGAACAGTTCGGTGCGTCGATCCTGCTGACGAGCCACTACATGAAGGATGTGGAGGACCTGTGCAAGCGGACGATCATTATTAATGAAGGCAGTATTCTGTATGACGGTGATCTTCACAAAATCAACGAACTTTTTGACGAGCAGAAAATTATAAGGCTGCATTTCTCCGAACCCGTTGCCGAGCAGCGGTTGGCCAAATTCGGGAAAATCGTCAGCGCAGACGACTACAACGCTGTTTTGGAGCTGCCAAAGTACAGGTTGAAGGAAGTGTCGCGTGCCGTGCTCGATTCCTTTCCGATCGTTGACTGGACGATCGAGGACGTGGCGATCGAGGAGAGCATATCGATGCTCTACCGCAAGGAATCCGTCGGATGAACAGACGCAAATTGTATAAGGCTGTGTTTTCAATGGGCGTCCAGCATTCGATGGAGTACCGTTTTCATTTTTTTCTTGGTCTAGTGGGGGCCGCGTTTCCGATTCTTGTCCAGTATTTCATCTGGACGGCGGTGTACCGGCATTCCGGTCAGGCTGCGCTGTTCTCGTATTCGTACGGTCAAATTATTTTGTATACGATCTTGGCGGGATTGGTGTCCAAGCTGATCGCGACTCAGTTCGAGCACCAGATTGCCGACGATATCAAAAACGGCGGTCTTAACAAGTATTTGATCAAACCGGTCAGCTATTTCGGATATCGGCTGGTATCTTTTTTCGGTCAGAAGGCGATCTACTACGGGATTACGGCTTTGCTGCTCTTCGGAATTATTGGGTTCGCATCTGCAGGTGGCGTGCTGGAGCTCCAGGCCATACGCCTGATCTTGTTCGCGGTTACGCTGTCGGGGGCGCTTTTGCTCAATTTTCTGATCGCTTACTGCATCTGCGCGAGTGCATTTTATCTGCATGAGATCTCTTATTTTTTTGTCATTACAAGTTTACTTGTCAATATTTTAAGCGGAGGCATGTTTCCGCTCGAGATCTTCGGGGAGTCGGTAGTGAAGGCACTTCAGTACACGCCATTCCCGTACACGATTTATTTTCCGGTCAATATCCTCAGCGGCAAAGCGGAAGCGGCGGCTATGTACCAAGGGCTGCTCATCCAGTGTGGGTGGATTCTGATGTTCTTCTGGTTATCCCGTCTGACGTGGCGCATTTCCATGAAGAAATATTCGGCAGCAGGGGGGTAGCGGACGTTGCATATGTTTAAAATCACGAGGAAATACATGCGTCTGTACGGTTTATTCATCAAAAATTGTCTCATCGCCCAAATGGAGTTTCGGGGCAATTTTATGATGAGCCTGCTGGTCGAATCCGTCTACCTGCTTGCCAAGCTGCTATATGTGCTGGTCGTGTTCCGTACCGATCTTCATGTTGATGGCATACCGCCCGAAGGGCTGCTTCTATTTATAGGCATGCACACGGTGGTGACCGGAATTTATGTCGGCCTGTTTTTTACAAATTTCATGAAAATTCCGGAATATGTTAAAGACGGCTCGCTTGATTTCATGCTGACGAAGCCGGTATCCCTTCAGTTCATGGCTTCCTTGCGTTACGTCGATTTGGCGCTGCCGATCCCTGATATTCTGGTTGGGTTCGTCATGATCGGCATCGGCTGGCATGCGATGGATATTCCGCTGACGTTCCTGCAGCTAGCGGGGTTTGCCCTGCTGCTGCTCGTCTCCGTTGTCATCACTTACTGTCTGATGATTATCCCGGCGCTGCTTTCATTCTGGTTCGTCCAGACGGGCTCTGTGTCGGAGATCGCGCATTCCGTTTGGGGACGCCAACAATTTCCCTATGGCTATATACCCGGCCTGGGTCCGGCGGGTCGGGACTTTTGTTATTCCTCTATTCCTTATTACCAATTTCGGACCAATGTTTCTGCTTGGGCAGATTAACTGGCTCCATGCGGGCTTGGCGCTGATCGCTTCGCTTCTGCTCTTTGCCGCTGTTCGGCTGCTCTGGAAACAGGCCGTGAAAGGTTACAGCAGCGCGAGCAGTTAATCCGGCAGTTTGGTGGGGCGAAAAAGCTGAGCTTGCATTCTCGCATCAGAGAAGGAAGTAGATGTGTCGGGTTAAATCGTCGGAAGACTGCTATCACGATTCGGGATCACTTGTAAGAAAGGAGGAGAATCAGATGAACGCGTTTCAGCTACCGGTGGTGAATCCGCCGCTTAAAGGATTTTTGCGGTGGGCCTACACACTTTCCATCACCAGCATCCATGAAGAAACGAAGCCTTGGTTTTACAGCAATTTTATCCAGCTGTTCTGCAAAAAAACTTTCTGGAGGACGGCAGGCAGTACTACTTTGATTTTTTTCGGGGCAAGCCCAACGAACTGAATTTCAACAACCCGTTTCTTCTCACCTGCTCGGTCAATTATACGATTCTGGAGAGTTTGGCATTGGACGTTTGGCCGAAATTTTTCGCGGATCAGATCCGAAACGGCTATTATTGCGTTGTGTTTTTGGATGAAGCCAGGTTATCGCCTGCGGCCTCCTATCAGAGAGAGCCGTTCCCGCATCATCTTTTTCTATATGGTTACGATTGGGACGAAAGGATCTTCAATGCGTCGATGTTCGATCGTACGGGAGTATACCGCAATTTGCAGATCCCGTTCCGGGAGTTCCAGGACGCCGTTCAGTCCATGAGGCATCTTCTAAAGGAGAAGCTCACGGCCGATCATCATACTTACTTTTATAAATACGAGCCGCATTCTCCATATCCTTTTGATAAAACGGCCGCGATTGACCAACTTCGCGATTATTTAAACGGAGAGACCCGTCTCAACCGGATCAATTACAATTCGGACAACGAAGAAGCATTCGGAATCAAGGTATACGACTATTTACGGCTGTACTATGATGCCGCAGAGGGCAACGATTCCCGGCTCGGTGACCGTAACGATGTAAGACACCTTCATGTGCTCTGGGAACATAAAAAAATGATGAGCGAGCGGATCGGATACTTGGTGGACGAGGCGATCATCCCTTATGACGAAGAGCTGGTGGCTGGCTACAAGGATATCACCAAAAGGGCGATGAAGCTGAGAGATCAGTACATTCGTCATGAACTTCGCGAAGACCACGAAATGTTTGATCGGCTGAGGCTTCGGTTCGATGAATTCCAAAACGAAGAGCCTGCTCTCCTGCAAAAGCTCATTACACTGCTTGATGGCTGAAAAAATACGGGTGAGCATACGCGTCATGGATGCGATGCTTACTGAAAAGACCGGGTTTTCAGCAACAGATGAAGCATGGTTAGAAAACAAAACCTGCTAGCTATGGCTAGCAGGTTTATTGTTCATTAATGGTTAAATGATGCTCTCGTTAGCCTGACTGCGTCGATAAGGCATCCCATACGCTCATCAGTTGAGTGATGGCAGCATCCATTGCTTCGTATGAAATACCGTCCCGGGCTTGCGTTGATATTCCTTGCAGAAATGTTTCAAATAAGGTTACCAGCATGGGGATATCCGTTGAATCCGGCAACTCTCCATTGGCTACGGCCCGCTCGATACAATCTTTTAGCCAACCGTGGACCCTGGCCCGTTCCTTGGCAAGCATCTCGCGGATATGTTGTTGCTCGGGTGAACAGTTCACGGCGGACAAAACCAACAGACAACCGGGAGGATGGGAACTTTCTGTCTGCATTCGAGCCGATCGTCGCAGTCCTTGTTCGATGGCCGCTTTTGATGTCAGGCGTGTATCCCTGAAACTTTCAGAGACTTGTCCATAAGTAGAGATATATTGATCCATCACTTCTCGGAACAGGGATTCTTTTGATTCGAAAGCGGCATAAAAACTCGCTGCAGAAATATCGCCCATGGCAGCACGCAACTGAGCTAGCGAAGTGGATTCGTAGCCGTGTTCCCAGAACAGAAGCATGGCGGCAGCAACTGCCTCGTCACGGTTAAAAGCGCGTGGACGTCCCGTTCGTGCCATATAAATGCCCCTCCTTTATTTAATTCTATACTAATCGATCCAGAAGTCCTTGACAAGAGAGAAGGGTCAATCTAATATGTGGAATGATCGATCCATAATTAATTTGCTCTTGAGGAGGAAACTATTTTGCCACAATTATCATCTTCTAAGGGTACGGCACAAACGGGCAACATGCCCGTCGCCAGGCTTCCTTGGTTAGCACTGCTCGCGCTTGCGATGACTGGATTTATTTGTATTTTTACAGAAACCATTCCGGCGGGTTTACTGCCGCATATTGCGGGAGGTTTGAATATTACGACAGGGATGGCCGGGCAACTCGTCACTTCCTATGCTTTGGGTTCCATTGTGGCGGCAATCCCGTTTGCGATGTTTACCGGAGGGATGAGACGACGTTCGCTTCTGCTAGCCATTATTGTAGGTTTTTTGATCTTCAACTCGATGACCGCATTGTCTAGCAGCTATGTATTGACTTTGGTCGCTCGATTTTTTGCCGGCGTATCTGCGGGTGCCGCATGGGGGATGATTGCCGGGTACGCACGGCGTATGGTTCCGGATGCTTTAAGAGGCCGTGCCTTAGCAGTCGCGATGGTTGGCACTCCGATAGCTCTTACACTCGGTGTGCCGGTGGGCACCTTGCTCGGTGACCTCATTGGTTGGCGCCTTGTATTCGGACTCATGTCTCTGCTGACTCTCGTATTAATTGGATGGGTTCTGTGGCAGGTGCCGGACTATCCCGGGCAGCCTGCAAATCAAAGAATGACCATCCGTCAGGTGTTTGTCATGCCCGGCATCCGTCCGATTCTTATGGTGGTATTGACATGGATGCTGGCTCACAATATTTTATATACGTATATCGCGCCGATTCTTGAGCCTTTGGGACTGGCTGGGCGTGTTGACCTGGTCCTGCTTGTATTTGGAGCATCCGCACTTATCTCGATCTGGATTGTGGGGCTGTTGATAGATCGACACCTGCGCCTGCTTGTACTTCTTAGTCTGCTCTGCTTCCTGCTGGCAGCCGCAACACTATGGACGGGCGTCACATCGGCATTCGTTGTTTATGCGGTCGTGGCATTATGGGGATTTACCTTCGGCGGTGCAATATGATGCTATTATGGAGCATAAGAATATGGATTCGCATACAGGAGGGCGTATGGACCAAAACGTAAAATTAATGTTCTTGGACGAACATGCCAATGAAGGTGCAGCGCGGTTCGGAGTCAGCTCCAAGGAGCTGACCTTCCTTGGAGGATTTCAAAACTTTATATATTCCTATGATCGCAATGATATGAAATATATCCTCCGTTTCACAGCGAGCACTCATCGCACAGGAGAAGAACTTGCAGCTGAAATAGAATGGATTCGTTATCTATCAAAGAATGGGCTGGCGGTCTCAGACTCGTTATCTTCGATGAATGGAAACGACTTCGAACGAATCCGAGGAACTCATATTGATTTCTACGTGACCTCTTTCAGATATGCGCCTGGTCGTAAAATCGGATACCCGGAATGCCTAGGCAATCCCTTACTTTACGAGCAATGTGGACGCGTGACTGGCCGTCTCCATGAATTGTCGAAGCGTTACAAACAAAAGGTAAAAAGGCACACTTGGGAAAACAATGAATACCTCTTACAGGCCCAAAAATATATACCGGAAGAGCACCTACCCATGCTTCTTGCGCTTGATGATCTTAAGAGACAGTTGTCCAGTCTCCGTATTACTACTGATAATTTCGGTTTGATACACGGAGATATCAATGTAGGAAATTTTATGGTTGATGAATCAGGGGAATTAACGCTTTTCGACTTTGACGAATGTCAGTATAGTTGGTATGTCGAAGACATTGCGATCCAGTTATATTACCTGCTGTATGTATTTGGGGAAGATTCTAAAGTTGAACGAAAGGCGCAGTACGAGCTTTTCATGAAACATTTTGAGCGAGGCTATACAGAGGATAACCGTCAAATGCCTGAGGGCAGGAGGGATCAGTTGGGGCTTTTCCTGAGGCTGCGTGAAATTATCGTAGTCGTCGGCATGCACCGAAGCTGGGATTTAAGTCAACCAGACGATTGGACTCGCGACTTTTTAAGGGATAGCATGATGCGGATTATACATGGGGTTTCGTTGATCGACGAATTCCAGTCATCCTAAATGGGAGGGTAGGATAGAACAAGCATGGTTATATGTTGTTTACATATGGTTGGGATATTGGATAATTCTGGGCTGTGATTGATGTTATAATCAAAGTGGACGCTTTATTTCGAGACGAGGGAGGAGATGGCGGCTGAACAAGCGTACATGGTATATCTTTCTGGCAATTTGTGTCCTGATTCTAATCAGCGCAACGATATATTCGGCGTCTCAAAACAGAACATCGTTTAAGGAGATGGTGCTCGATCAATTGATTGAGCCTAAGACCATAAGCCATATGAGCGTCAGGAAGAATCGGTTCCGTTCGAACGAGCAAGAGATACAAATTACAGATCCTGCGGAGATTGAGCGGATTATGAACAGCTTTTCCGAAGTCAAACTGCGTAAAACCAGCAGAGTGGATTACGGTAACGAAGAATATGAAGTTTGGTTTCAGGGTCGAAATGGCCCGACCTTCTCTATGTACTTCTTTAGCCCTGACCACGTTCGAATCCATAACGGTTCGGGCAATCACAAAAGGTATGGCAAGGAATAAAAAATTGTAAACGACTTCGATCGTGGGGGCATCGAAAATCTATTTAAATAGACGAATGAGGGGAAAGGTCATCGGGACGATGACGTTTCTCTTTTTCATTGTGGAAACCCAAGGCCGTTTGAAGATCATCTCAGTCCGTATCATTTTGAACGTCCTCTGCTGTTTAAAAATAAATACTGGAATGTTCGTTCCAATTGGTATATACTCATGTAGAAAAGGAGGGAGTATCGATGGGACGGACCAAAGAATTTGACCGGGAGCAAGTACTGCGTAAAGCCATGATCGTTTTTTGGGAAAAAGGATATGAGGCTGCAAGCATACCGGATTTATTGGAATCCATGGAGTTGAGCAGATCCAGTATGTACGAAACGTTTCAGGATAAACAGACGCTGTATTACGAAGCCATCCAATATTATAAAAAAATGTCGCAAAAAAAACGTGATCAAATGATACATGCAACTTCTGCGATCGCGGGAATCCGCCAGTATTTCGAGCTGCATATCATGAACGCTTTTGCCACGCACGGCGAAGCTTTCCCTAATGGATGTCTGATTACGAATGCTTCCGTTGGTTTGGATACGGTGGATGAGCCTTTGCAGAATACGATTCGCCAAAGCTTTACGGAATTGGAGCAGCTGTTTTATGATACGTTAAAGAAAGGGAAAGAAACGGGAGAAATAGCCCCGGAGAAAGATATTAAAATGTTATCGTACCTGCTGCTGAACCTCAACCATAGCATTAACGTAATGGCCAGAATCAAAAGCGATATTAATAAAGTACACGGTATGATGAACGCGGTTTTCGAGATGCTGTAAACCTATTTTTTTCATCAAACCGGAATGATCATTCCAAAAAGGGTTTCCCCTTGCTTATAAGCATAGGGGGGAAGCTATCTCTATTCTGGAACGAATGTTCCTGTAATATAACCCAATAATTCATAAAAAAAGGAGTGTTTATCAATGACTGAAAACGCAAAGGAAATGCCGGAGAAATCCGTATCAACATGGATCACGCTGATTCTTGCAGTGGCTTGCGGGTTGATCGTTGCAAATCTTTACTATACTCAACCTTTAATTGAATCGATCAGCTCGGCCATCGGGTTATCTTCGGAAGCCGCAGGTCTGATCGTGACGCTGACCCAAATCGGTTACGGGATCGGCTTGTTATTTATCGTCCCTTTGGGGGATTTGCTTGAAAACCGCAAATTGGTGGTTATGCTGCTGATTCTGACGTCTATTGTTTTGATCATCGCGGCTGAAGCCCGAAGTGCGGCTCTGTTTCTTGCCGCTTCCTTGTTTATAGGTGTCGGGGCCGTTGCGGCCCAGATCCTAGTTCCATATGCGGCGCATCTTTCCCCTGAGGAGACGCGTGGACGTAATGTAGGCAACGTAATGAGCGGTTTGTTATTGGGTATTATGTTGGCCCGTCCGGTTTCGAGTATGGTAGATACATATTTCGGCTGGCATGCCATCTTTATGATTTCCTCCGCTATGCTCTTGGTACTGGCTCTTGTATTGGCAAAAGTCCTTCCGGCAAGGCAGCCGCAAACGAAGGACAAATATCCGGTTATCATCTCATCCATGCTGCATCTGCTCAAGACAACGCCGATTCTGCGGCGCCGCGCACTGTATCACGCGTTTTTGTTCGGCATGTTTAGTCTGTTCTGGACAACGGTTCCGCTCGTTTTAACGAGTCCGGTGTTTCATTTTTCTTCAACAGGTGTAGCACTTTTCGCTTTGGCAGGGGTTTCTGGTGCGGCGGCGGCTCCTATTGCTGGCCGCTTTGCAGATAAAGGCCTGATACGTTCGGCAACGGGATTGTCCATCGCGTTGGTGATTCTATCGGGTCTTTTGCCGATTATGTTTCCTGGAGGTTCTATATTTTCTATCGTTATCCTCGTAATTGCTGCTATTCTGCTCGACATGGGTGTGTCCGCCAATTTGGTGTTGGGACAGCGAGCGATTTTCGCTTTGGGAGCTGAGGTGCGCAGTCGGCTGAACGGCATGTATATGGCGATCTTTTTTGCGGGTGGAGCCATTGGCTCCGCAGCCGGGGGTTGGGCGTACGCCATGGGCGGCTGGAAAGCGGCGATGTGGGTTGGCGTTCTATTTCCGATTCTGGCATTACTGTACTTTTTTACGGAAAAAAGAGGGGCTCACGGCGATATGAGATGAATGATGGTCAAGTCTTTCGTGAATGCGACATTGATTTTTTAAATGGCTCTAGTTGAGTACGTGTGAATATATCGGTGTTTATGTTTGACATAGCCGCGTAAATTCGCGGCTATGTCAACAAGGGAAAATATGGATCTCAATGCGGTCTTCCACGCGAAGAGTTGTTCATTACTTCAAAGGTATGGACAACCGATCTTGAATATCGCGCAACGAAGAAGGCGTTTGAGGAGACCTGTCGGAAATTGAATGTTACGTATCTCGATATGTATTTGATTCATTTTGCTGGCCCTCATTACGAGAAGGCATGGGCGGCGATGGAGGATTTGTACATGGAAGGGAGAATTAAAGTTATCGGCGTAGCAAATTTCGAAATCGAGCATTTGGAGCATCTCAAAAAGCAATCTCGGATATCACCGATGATCAATCAGATCGAAACGCACCCAGAGTTTCAACAACACGATGTGCATGATTATATGAATCGTGATCGGATACTGCATGAAGCATGGGGACCACTGGGACAAGGAAACAAGGCCTTGCTGGAGCATCCGGTTCTCGTTGAGATTGCCCGTAATCATCAAAAGTCAGTTGCACAAGTCGTATTACGCTGGCATATAAACCGTGGAATTATTATCATCCCTAAATCGTCAAATTTGATTAGGATAAAGGAAAACAGCGAAATTTTCGATTTTGACCTAAGCGAGGAAGAAATGGACCGAATCCGGCAGCTGAACACGGGTAAAAGATATTCCGTTAACCCGACTGGCTACATGATAAGTCCGATTTACATACGGTTGATGAAGCTATTTGTAAAATAAGTGTGGGCTGGATCTTAAACGAAATAGCACAATCAGGTAGAACAGGAGGATTACATGCTTTTTATGGTAAACTTCTAATTAAGAAGTTTAGGCAAGTAAAGGAGTGGAGCAGTTGTTTGCTGAGCAGCGGCATCAAATCATTATTCAGAAACTGAATCAGGACAAATCGATTCGAGCGTCGGAGCTCATGGAGCATTTCGGAGTTTCGTTTGAGACGATCAGACGTGATCTGGAATATTTGGAAAGCGAAGGCTACCTGCGGCGGGTGCACGGCGGGGCGATTCTGAAGGAGCCCGACTATAGCCGGGAAATCCCGCTGCCGATCCGCGAATCGATATATATGGAAGAGAAGGCGGAGCTTTCTCAAATCGCGGTACGTTATGTGACCGAAGGGATGTCCATCGCGCTTGATCCCAGTACGACAAACACCCAGATTGCGAAGGCGCTGAAAGCCAAGTTCGATCGATTAACCGTGATTACGAACTCGCTTCCGATCGTCAACGAATTGGTTTCGATGCCAGGATATACGGTGATTATGACCGGGGGCGTAATTCGTCATGAAGAGCAAAGCATCATCGGAGATTTGGCGGAGGAGTTTTCATCACGCTTCCATGCGGATCTGTTCTTTATGAGTATGAGCGGGGTTACGTTGGAAGCAGGGATTACAGATTACGGAGTCGGCGAAATTCAAGTGAAAAAAATAATGCTCGCGAACGCAAAGCGCTGCATCGCCCTCGCAGACAGCAGCAAGTTCGGGCAAAATTCATTTATCAAAGTATGCGGGGCAGCGGAAGTCGAACGGTTTGTGACGGATTCCAAAATCGACCGGGATATCGTTGAACAATTTCGCAAGAACGGCATCGAAATCGTATACAAATAATAAAAATCCGTATGAACGATTCTTGGTTTCCACGAACCAGGAATCTTTTTTTTATATATTTGGAAGGTGCTTGTTATGGAGTTGTATTTGTGTGTGTTTGTATGTTTCTAATATTCCGACATGGCTCACACAGTTCTACTGTTCTTCCGACCAGGCAGTTTATCGATTAACTAGAGTATTTATACTCAACAGATTCCGGCAGAAAAAGAGTTGCACCTAATTAAATAATGTATGTGATTGATTGTGTATATGTGGTATTATTTGTATCAAATCAAGGAACCGAGAAATGAACCATTGCTTTTCAAAAGGAGGAGAAACCAGTGAAGATTCATTTTCTAGGCACAGCCGCAGCCGAAGGATTTCCAAACCCGTTCTGCCGCTGCGATGCCTGCAGCAAGGCGAGGTCGCTTGGAGGAAAAAATATTCGAACAAGAAGCTCTATTTTGATCGACGATTTGATCAAGGTCGATTATTCTGCAGATTCCCATATGCAGGCGCTCCGTGATCGGATCGACTTGGGTGCGGTTGAGCACCTGTTGTTTACGCATACGCATTACGACCATTTTCAGCCGTCGGATCTGTACAACCGAGTTGAAGGATTTGCGCACGGTATCGATCATCCCTTACATATATATGGCAACGATGTTGCCATTAGCGAGACCGTTACTGCACTGGGGCCGGACGCTGGAGGCAGGTTTGCGTTCCATTTATTGCGCCCGTTCGAGACGATTTCATTGGGCGATACACGAGTCACCCCTTTGCTTGCGAATCATGACCCCATGGAAACTTGTTTGCTGTTTTACATAGAAGAAGGGGGCAAAACGCTATTTTACGGCAATGACACCGGATGGCTGCATGACGATACTTGGGAATGGCTTCAACGCAAAAGGATCGATATGGCGATCCTTGATTGTACGCATAGCTATACGAACAATAAGCGAAATCCAAATCATATGGGGATTGAGAGTGTGCTGGAGGTTCAGCGCGTATGGCGGGACGAAGGTACGCTTGGGCGTGACGCTCTTATATACGTGACTCACTTTACACACAATTCCGATTTTCTGCATGATGATTTTGAACGCGCTTTCGAGCCCGCGGGCATTAAGGTGGCTTACGATGGCCTGATCGTCGACCTATGACGAGTGACAGCAGCAACGCGATAGAACAGCGCCAGATTAGGATTGTCGGTATCGTAACGGCGCTAACCCTCTTCGGCGACTCGATGCTGTACATTGTCCTCCCCGTGTATTGGAAGGAAGCGGGACTGGACGCCCTTTGGCAGGTAGGCGTGCTGTTGTCCGTAAACCGACTAGTAAGGCTGCCCCTTAATCCTGTCATTGGCTGGCTGTATCATCGCATGTCGCTTCGAACCGGTCTGTTCATCTCTGTGTTGTTAGCGGCGCTTACCACAGTAGGATACGGCGTCTTCAAAGGGTTCGTGCTTTGGATAGCTTTGCGGGCGGTGTGGGGAATTGCATGGTCCTTGATGCGAATGGGCGGATATTTGACCGTCATTCGTTACTCGGACGATACCAATCGAGGGCGATTTATGGGAACGTATAACGGATTGTGGCGCCTGGGCAGCCTGGTTGGCGTGCTGTTCGGAGGGTTTCTCGTACCCATGCTCGGACTGCAGTCCGTCTCGATCATCTTTGGTTTGATGGCATTGGCCGGACTTCCGTTGATCGCGGCATCCATAAGTCCGGGAAAAGCGTCCGGCTCACATCAACTGGAATTACCTCCCGGTAAGACAAAAACGGTATGGTCGCTGCAGGTAAAGAAAATCGTGATAAGCGGACTAATTATATCCTTGCTGCACGCCGTGTTCGGCGCGACGCTTACGTATCTCATTGATACGAGTTATCCAAAGGGAATCCCGTGGTTCGGTCTGATCATCGGCAGCACGGTGTTGGGCGGCGTATTGACAGCGCTTCGCTGTGCTTGGGAGCCGTTCTTGGCCCGATGGTTCGGACAGCGTACGGATGGGCCGAGAGGAAGGCTGCCTTTATTCATGCTCTCGCTTGCGGGTGCGGCAGCGGGTTATGCGTTACTTCCGTGGCAGCTGCCGCTCGGTATATGGATTGTTATCGTTATTTTTGTCATGATCACAAGCACTGCGATTGGCACCATTATGGACGCCATGGCTTCTGACGCTGCGAAGAGTACTTCCGTTATTACAGTCATGACTGCTTATTCCGTATCTACCGATTTAGGGGCGGCGATCGGCCCGACGTTAATTTATTGGGTGGTCGGCTCGCAGTATGGCGTGACATCGATGTATTTGGCGTGCGCTGCTGTATTCGTTTTGATCGGGTTATGGTATTGGAAGGAATATGTGACAAAGGGGCGGGTATATCTTGGAGAAAAAGCTGAAGTTTCGTGAGGATGGAACGTTTGTCATTGTACAGTTTTCTGATGTAGAGTTTATTGACGCTGAGGATCACGATCCGGAGACGCCGCTTCTCGACTCGATGACGAAGGCGACGATGGAGAGAATCATTGCGATTGAGCAGCCGGATCTTGTTGTGTTTGCAGGCGACTTGACGGCAAGCGCTAGAAGCAAAGATCCGCTGCAATCGTTCCGCAGCGCGGTCGCTGTCGCTGAGGAAAACCGCGTAGCATGGGCGGCTGTGTTTGGCAATCATGACTCGGAAGGAAGGTTACCGCGTAAAAGGATGCATGAGGAGCAGCTCCTGCATGAATATTGCGTAGCCAAACCGGATCCACCGGGCGTAAGCGGAGCCGGAAATTATGTGCTGACGGTTGACGATTCCAAGGGAAGGCCGGCAGCTTCGTTGTTCTTCCTCGACAGCGGTGATTACTCACCGATGGATGCGGTGGGCGGATACGATTGGATACGCCGGGATCAAATCGAATGGTATGCATCTGAATCTCGGCAATTAGCCGAGCGAAATGGTGGAGAGCCTTTGCCTGCACTGGCTTTTTTTCATATTCCGCTCCCGGAATACAAAGAGGTGTGGAAGACGAAGGTGTGCGAGGGCCACTGCAGCGAATGGATCAGCTCGCCTGAACTGAACTCCGGCTTGTTCGCCGCCATGGTGGAGATGGGCGATGTTATGGGCACGTTTGTCGGACATGATCACTCGAATGATTACTGCGGGACACTGCATGGCATTCGTCTTTGTTATGGGAGGTCTACTCGTTACGTTAGTTATGTAGACGGTGTGCGCAAAGACAAATTTCCGACGGGCGCAAGAGTCATTCGATTAAGAGCGGATGAGCGACAGTTTGAGACATGGATCCGCCAAAGCGATGGGCTTGTCGCGGAATTGCCGCTACATGAGCCGGATGCTCGGTAAGTTACCCTTTCCCACGCAATTTCTCTTCACCAATATAGAATTCCTAAAATGTTCTGAATAAGCTGCGAATATTCTTCCGTTCAAACTGAGCCATATTCAATCTACCTCGTTCTTTGAGAATGTTGTTGTGATGCACCATGCAACCTGGGGATTTGAATGTGGCTTTTTCTCGATCTCGTATTTTGCAAGTTGATATTTTATAACAAAACAAGGATTGTCGTTGTCATTAAAGCCTGAAGTGGATCATTCGGATGGCGTTAAAGCCGGGAGGGGGGTGATGAAACAGACGGAATTCATGCAAAAGGATGCTGGGGCTAACCATTGGCAGTCTAATTTGAATGATGGAAGGTGGTATTGTGATGAATTTACGTTGGCGGAAATGCATGGTGGTTTCTCTTCTCACCAGTTTCATGCTGTATCCCATTTTGTTGTTTACCGGACCGATACAAGCATCAAGCGCTGCAGACGAGTTCGATTTGCTGAGGGAAAGGTGGCATGTATATTTGACCGGGGGGACGGCAATCGACACGTCGGACCCGGAAATTGCAGCGAAAATCAGCCAAATCGAAACCAACGCGAACAAGCACTGGTCAGCGATGAACACAAACGCCGGACGAACTTATCTGTGGAGCGATCTGGCGAATTGGAGTGTCTCCAGCACGATCTCATCCAACTATGTAAGGCTGAAGGAAATGGCTCTGGCCTATTCCACAACAGGGTCTTTCCTCAAAGGGGATAAGCAGCTGGCTGCAGACATCCTAAGTGGCCTGGACTGGATGTATGCGAACAAATATAACGAAACGAAGAGCGAGACAGGAAATTGGTGGGATTGGGAAATCGGCGTGCCGATGAATCTGACGGATGCGATGGTCTTGATTTATGATCAAATGTCCGCAACGCAAAAAGCTAACTACACGAAGGCTTTGGACAAATTCGTTCCGGATCCAACCTATCGCACAAATTCTCCTTCACTCCGGGAGACCGGTGCGAATCGGCTTGATAAAGCGCTAATTGTCTCTTTGCGCGGCGTGCTGAATAAATCGGATGCCAAGATTGCGCAAGGCCGTGACGCGATCAGCCAGGTGTTGTTGTATGTACAGAGCAGGGACGGCTTTTACGAGGACGGTTCATTTATCCAGCATGACTATGTCGCGTATACAGGAAGCTACGGTGCCGTTCTGCTCGAAGATATGGCGAAGCTGCTGTATCTTCTAGGCGGTTCGAGTTGGGATGTGACGGACCCGAATATCGCGAATGTCATTCGTTGGGTAACGGAGGCTTACCGCCCTTTTCTGTATAAAGGCGCGATGATGGATACAGTGCGAGGGCGTGCGATATCGCGCGAAACTTCACAGGATCACCAGGCGGGACGGAAAATCCTGGCTTCACTCGTCATGCTGGCCGACGGCCTGAACGCTCGGGATGCCGCAACGGTTCGCCAAATTGCCAAAGGCCAAATGATGTCGGATACAACGTTCCCGAGGTATACGGAGGGGCTGTCCATTTTCAGCATCGGCAAAATCAAAGCACTGCTTGGCGATCCATCCGTTGAACCCGCAGGCGATATGATCGATACCCATGTATTCGCAGGGATGGATCGCGCCGTACACTTAAGGCCTGATTTCGGCCTGGCGCTTGGTATGTTCTCGACGCGGATTTCGGCTTTTGAATACGGCAACGGCGAAAATACCAAGCCATGGTGGCAAGGCGCAGGCGCAGCCTACATGTACAATGCGGACCAGACGCAGTTTTCGGGGGCCTATTGGCCAACGATTGATCCGGTGAGATTACCGGGAACGACTACGGACGGCTCTACGGGGAGCGTGGGCTCGTTCAGCTTCAAATTCAATACATCGAATTGGGTAGGCGGTTCATCGATTGATGGCCCTTACGGTACGGTCGGCATGCAATTTTCGATGTCGAAAAACACGGGTACTCCGTTATCCGGCAAAAAGTCATGGTTTCTATTCGGCGACAAATATATAGCGCTCGGATCCGACATTTCGAGCACCGGAGGTCGATCAGTAGAGACGATCGTTGAAAATCGCAAGCTGAACGAGAACGGTTCAAATACGTTGACGGTTGATGGAACGGTTAAGCCTGCGGCGACGGGGTGGACGGAGGCGATGACAGGCGTACAGTGGGCGCATCTGTCTGGAAGCGTACCCGGAGCGGATATCGCGTACGTATTCCCTGGAGGGGCGACGGTCCATGGTCTTCGAGAAACGAGATCCGGCTCCTGGAAGGATATCAACACCGATGGAAGCGATAAGCTTCTATCCGCGCAATACGCCAGCCTTGCGCTGAATCACGGTATCGATCCGGTGCAAGCTTCCTATGCCTATGCCGTTTATCCGGGGGCGACAACAAGTGAGGCTGCCGGTTATGCGGCGAACCCGGGCTTTACGGTTTTGAAAAACACAGGAAACGTCCAGGCGGTTATGGATACCAGCGATGAAATGGCGGTCGGAGCCAACTTTTGGAAGGATGCGGTTGAAACCGTTCAAGTGAATGGAGCCGATTACTTAACTAGCAATAAGAAATCATCCGTCACCATCGTTGAGAGCGGAGATGAGCTGCAAATCGGGGTTTCAGATCCGACCCAAGCAAACGGAGGGACTATTGAAGTCGAAATTCACCGTGCGACAACCGGCGCGTTGCGGCTCGACCCGGGGGTTACAGTGAAGCAGTTTGCACCGACGACGGTATTGGAAGTCAATACGGCGGGAGCGATCGGGAAAACGTTCCTGGCTAAGCTGAGCACAGGGTCAACGACGCCGCCAGTGGCGCCACAATTGATCGAAGCCTTGCCAGGACCCGGTTCAGCTGCGCTGAAATGGTCCGCAAGCGCAGGAGCAACAGGATACCGAATTGATTACGGGACAGCGCCCGGCAACTATACGAATACTGTGGATATATCCGCAGTCAGCGGAAATAACCAGTATACCGTCACAGGGCTAGCCGACGGGGCAACGTATTATTTTACGATAAAAGCACTTAATGGCGCCGGTAACGAAAGCGCCGCATCCAATGAATTATTCGTAACGCTTGGATACGCAATCTTGCCTTCCGACGATGTCTACGTGCGCAGCGGGTCTTATGCAAACACGAACTTCGGATCTTCCGATCAATTGGTTATCAAAAACGATCCCAACGCAGGTTATCACAGGTACTCCTATTTGAAATTTGATTTATCTCATCTGCCGGATCAGGTCAAAAGCGCGCAAATCCGCCTGGTTCCGACAAGTGCCGGACTTGCCAACACACAAGGCGTCGCTTTTGAAGTTAGCAATCATGCATGGACCGAAAGCAGCATGACATGGAACAACAAGCCTGCCGCCGGCAGCCTAATCGGAAGCTGGACCGTCCCGGCAGCGGGGACGCCGGCAACCTTGGATGTGACGGCACAAGTGAATGCGGCCATGGCTGGTGATCATACAATCGCCGTTCAGCTCGCTCAGACGACCAACTATGGCTCGACCGGCTGGGTGATTTACGGCTCTAAGGAGCATACGAATGCAGCTTACCGGCCCGCGCTTCTGTTCGAGCCGCAGGATACGGTTCCGCCAAACACGCTGGCGACATTATCCCCGGAAAAGCCGGACGGCGATAACGGTTGGTATGTCCAGCCTGTAACGCTATCGTTGGCCGCGGAGGATTCATTCTCGGAAGTAACCGAATCGGTATACAGCTTAGACGGTGGAAGTTCATGGCAGCCGTACACTGGACCTGTTACATTCAGTGAAGACGACAAATATACAATAAACTATCGATCAAAGGATGATGCGGGTAACCTAGAGCCCGCGAAGATGATTGAATTTAATCTGGATACAGAGGCCCCTCTTATTACGTTTGGCGATCCGGCAGCAGAAAGCTACGGTATTGATCAGGACTTATTGCCGCAATTTGATGTAAGCGACGATTTGTCCGGCGTCGATTCTAAGAAGACAACTTTGTTGCTTGACGGTCGGCCTCTGGAACAAGGCGCAACGATTCCACTGTTTACATTGCCAGTGGGCAGTCATTCATTAGAACTTACAGTTTACGATTCAGCAGGAAATATGGGGAGAGCCAGTGTGGATTTCCAAACGACGGCGACTACAGAATCGCTCAAAGCGCTGGTCGCAAGGTTTGAGAAGGGCGGATGGATTGACAACAACGGCATCGCGAATAGCTTGAGGACAAAGCTCGACCAGGGTGAACTGAACAGTTTTATTCACGAAATTCAAGCACAGAGCGGCAAACATGTCCATAGCGATGCTGCACGTTACTTACTTCAGAATGCAGAGGCATTGATTTAACATAGCAATCGGGAAGCAAACAAAATCTTGCATGGGCCCTTTTCGCCTGTGCTTTTTTTTGTGCATATAACCTACTTAATTGAAAAGTTCGCGGAGTTATTTAATGAAAAGTATGTTGACGGTCTACATAACTTTAACCACTTGAGTTCATTTTTGCACAAAAGGGTCTCCATGAATTGAACTGTCTTTCATGAAATGCCTGTGGGTATAATCGAATTGCAAAAGGTACCACACTAAACGGCAAAGGAGTTGATGCCGTATCCTAGACGAAAGAAGTACCCGGATTTTGACGCTGCTTCATGAAGCAGCCGATTATGTGTCGCTGGAAGAACTGATGCAGAAGGTCGGTATCTCCAGACGAACCGTTTATTATGATATGGAAAAAATAAACGACTACTTGAAAGCGGTTCATCTTCCGCCAGTCAAATACGTCAGGACAGTCGGCTATTATTTGCCGGATGAAAGCCGGTCCGGTCTTCCGCAGTCGACCGGGAAGCCTCAAACACAGCAGTATTATTTGTCCCCACGGGAAAGAATGGCCTGGATGTCGCTTTATCTGTTATCGGCGGAGGCTCCGCTCTTTGTTCATCATTTTACGGACCTTTTGCAGGTTAGCCGAGGGACCGTACTCAAGGATTTGAATATGGTCCGGTCGGACATGAAGATCTCGAAACTTAAAGTAACCTATGACCGCAAGCGGGGCTATGGCGTACATGGGGAGGAACGTGACAAGCGGAAGGCCTTGAGCCAATACTTCGGACAGATTTTCGGTCATGCCGGCTGGGAACAGATATTTAACCGGAATCCGGAATCGGAAAGTCCGGATCTCGCCCAAGTCTTATTTCCCCCTATGAAGTCAGGTCACCTGAAGCGGGTGTATCGCCTGATTTCGGATAGCGAAATAACGCTGGGCGTAGATTTGACGGATGAGATGTTATTTCATTTGACGGCACGGTTCCTGTTATATGTAAGGCGGATTCAGACCGGACAGTTTATCTCGATAGATGAAGATGAACGAAACGTGCTGCGGAGGAAACCGGAGTACGAAGTTGCCGCAGGGCTTGCCGAAGGTCTTGGCCAAATGTTCGGCGTCTCCATCCCGGACGAAGAGATTTGCTACTTTACGATGCATTTACTGGGAGCCAGGGTTAACCGGATGGAACAGATGACCGGATCCGAAGAGGTGCTTAAGCAGCTTCGGCAAGTGACCAGACAGATGACGGATGATTTTCAGCGTTACGCCTGCGTATTCCTGCCGAACAGAGAAACGATGGAAGAGAATCTGCTTGTTCATTTGAAGCCGGCTTATTATCGGATCGTATACGGACTCGGTCTTGAAAATCCGCTGCTCGAAAATATCCTATCCAAGTACAGGGAAGTGTTCGAGCTGACCCGCCGATCCGCGGCTCCGTTCGAACAATTGGTTGGGCGTCAACTTGACGACAACGAAATCGGATATCTCGCGATGCATTTCGGCGGCTGGCTGCGCAGAGAGAACACGAAGCCGGCCGTACGGCGACAGGCAGCCATCGTTTGCGTCAACGGCATTTCCGCTTCGCGAATGCTGAAATCGCAGCTGGAGAACCTTTTCTCGGCAGTGGATATTACGGCCGTGCTCTCACTGCGGAATTACGAGTCCTTTGATGAAGACCATGTTGATTTTATTTTCTCAACGGTCCCATTGCCGGATAGCAAAGTGCCCGTTCTCTTAGTGAATCCGATTCTCAGCGATAAGGATAAGGAGCACCTGCTGAACCAGGTCAACATGGTTGCCGGCCGTAATTCTAAGACCCCGGCGTACTCGGTTCAAGCACTGCTCGATATCGTCCATAAATACGCCGT
Source organism: Paenibacillus sp. Dod16 (assembly GCF_049893405.1). Taxonomy (NCBI): domain Bacteria; kingdom Bacillati; phylum Bacillota; class Bacilli; order Caryophanales; family Paenibacillaceae; genus Paenibacillus; species Paenibacillus sp. Dod16. The sequence goes on along the minus strand of NZ_JBNDYG010000070.1, from coordinate 2,794 downwards.
GGTTAGGGACGAAGCAGGTCTTACGGAGGAGCTGAACCATTACTTGTCCGTTGGGAAAACATGGCTGAGTGAAGCACGCAAGCCATCTCTATCGGATCTGCTCACCGGACAGATGATCCAAATGAAAAGAAAAGCTGCCGACTGGCGGAGCGCTGTACGCGATGCCTCCGAGCCCCTGCTGAAGGATGGGCGCATCGATGAAGCCTATATTGATGCGATGATCTCCAAAGTCGAGGCGCTAGGCCCTTATATCGTCGTTGCTCCGGGTATCGCGATTGCGCATGGCAAGCCGCAGGATGGTGTCCGGCGGCTGGGCATCAGTCTGCTGCGGCTGGAGGAACCTGTCGCCTTCTCAGAAGAAGCAAGGCATCAAGTTCAGGTCATTCTGGTACTGGCTGCGATTGACGGCGAATCCCACCTCAAAGCGCTGTCGGAGCTGACCATCCTGCTCAGGGAGAAGGAGAGCCTGATCCGTCTGAAAGAGGCCAAGACGAAAGAAGAGATACTGCAGCAATTACACACCGGTCTTTAGCATCGATTAGAATACCGGATTTGGGAGAGATGAGAATGAAATTTTTGGAACCGTCGCTAATTGCCTTGGATGTTGAGGCCGAGACGGCCGAAGAAGCGATCCGCTTAGCGGGAGAACTGCTGGCGAAAGCGGGTGCGGCGGAAGAACGTTATGCCGACGCCATGGTGAAATCTTATCGTGAAAGAGGTCCGTACTTTGTTCTTGCACCCCATATCGCACTTCCGCATGCCCGTGCGGAGGATGGGGTGAAGGAAGCGTCCGTCTCGCTGATTAGATTGAAGAAACCGGTCGTATTCGGCCATGCGGCCAACGACCCGGTACAGCTTGTATTTGCGCTTGGCGGCTCCTCAAGTTCGGAGCATATCGCCATGCTGCGCAAGCTGACCACCTTGCTGAGCAGCCCGGGCAGCATTGAACAATTCATGCATGCAACGGATGTTGAGACAATCCAACAACTCATTAGGGGGAACGAACAATGAAAATCTTGGACAAGGAACGAGTTTGATTCTGAGAATGAATGTGGAGAACGTCCTGAGCGGTATGGGAGTAAGTGCCGACGTGGAGCACACGGACGTGTCAACGGCATCCGGAACCGCAGCCGACTATATCATTACAAGCAACGAGCTGGCCCAAAGCCTTCAAGGGCATGCGGCCCAAATTGTGATCGTCAACAACTATTTCGACACTAACGAAATCAAACAGAAGCTGGAAGAAGTGCTGTAAACCATTAGAAAGGGAGAGGGCATATGGACGTACTTTTTTGGATTGCCACCAACATTTTTGGAACGCCCGCCATTCTGCTCGGATTCATCGTTCTGGTCGGCCTTCTGCTTCAGAAGAAATCAACGAGCCAGCTTGTAAGCGGCACCTTTAAAGCGATTATCGGCTTCCTCATCATCGGTGCAGGCTCTGATGTTATCGTGAAAGCCTTGAATGTATTCGAGCCGATGTGGAAGGAAGTCTTCGGATTGGAGAGCGGAACCCTCGGTACCTTCATGGGGCAGGAGGCATTCAATTCCAAATTCGGAAGCGCCGTTACGCTCGCCATGCTCATCGGCTTTCTGATCAACGTTCTGCTGGCACGCTTCACCCGGTTTAAATTTATTTACCTGACCGGACACATGATGTTCTGGACGTCGACCGTTTTTGCGGGCGTGATCGTTCATGCGGCCAGCGGCATCCCGGTCTGGAAGCTGGTACTTATGGTCGCTGTCGTCCTTGGCGTGTATTGGACATTCCAGCCGGCGCTGGTTCAGCCGTTCCTGCGTAAAATTACGGGCAACGATAACATTGCGCTTGGTCACACCTCGGCCTCGGTTGCCTTGCTAGCTGCCTTGTTCGGTAAATTATTCGGCAACAAAAACAACGATTCCGAGAAAATCAAAGTACCCAAAGGCTTCGAGTTTCTTCGCGATTCCAACGTCATCACTGCACTCAGCATGGGGGTTTTGTTCCTGATCGGGGCCATTATTCTGTCGACGAAGGGCACACCGGCGGCTGCGGAGCTGATGAAACAATCGGGTGACCAGAACTTTATTATCTACTCCATTATCCAATCCTTTACATTCGCAGGCGGAATCGCCATCGTTCTGATGGGGGTCCGGATGTTTGTCGGCGAGCTGGTTCCGGCCTTCAACGGGATCGCTACTAAACTAGTACCAGGCGCTAAACCGGCACTGGATGCGCCGGTTGTATACCCTTACGCGCCGAATGCGGTGGTTCTTGGCTTCCTGGGAGCTTTCGCCGGAGCGATTATCTGGCTGCTTGTACTTGGCAACACCGTTTCATACATTTTCGTGCCAACGATGATCGTCTTATTCTTCCACGGCGCTACGGCGGGGGTATTCGGGAATTCGACAGGCGGTGTCCGCGGAGCTGTTATTGGCGGCTTCATCACTTCGACCGTGGTTGCTTGGGGACAGTTTCTGATGGTTCGCTTCTTTATCGCCTCGACGGTACCGGATACGGCCATGTGGGCAGCCGATTCCGATATGTTCATCATTGGGCCGATTTTGCACTTCCTGGCGAAGCTGTTCTTTTAGAGGTTATTCAAAAAGCAGCTGACCTTTTGAATATTGAATGTTGAACACGCATTTTTAGAGATCTGGCCAGGTTCCAATTTTATAGAGAGTGGAGGAGAAACGATATGGGCTTTATTCGTACTTTACATGGAGATATCAGAGATCTGGCCAGGTTCCAATTTTATAGAGAGTGGAGGAGAAACGATATGGGCTTTATTCGTACTTTACATGGAGATATCAG
>NZ_JBNDYG010000069.1:56355-65365 GCF_049893405.1 Paenibacillus sp. Dod16 | reverse complement strand
GACCGAGAAAATATACCTGAATGAGGCAGCAAACAAAGCCGAGGTTGAACAGCAAGTGAATGAATACATTCTGTTCTATAACCAGAACCGATTCCAGAAAAAATTAAACGACCGTTCCCCGGTAGAATACCGGGAAACGGCCGCAGCATAAATCATGTCTTTTTTGTACTGTCTACTTGACAGGGTTATGACCAAAACGACGGTGTCTTTTTATGTCCCGTGAGGATGAGAACCCCAAAAAAGGGGTTCGCCGGAGGATAAGCTTCGTTAGGATTACATCGCAGTCGGCCTGGAAGGCCGTACCCCGACTGGGACGAGAATGTCCCGTGAGGATGAGAACCCCAAAAAAGGGGTTCGCCGGAGGATAAGCTTCGTTAGGATTACATCGCAGTCGGCCTGGAAGGTCGTACCCCGACTGGGACGAGAATGTCCCGTGAGGATGATGAATCCCACTCCATAATACGACTAGAAACGTGGAGGTATATGATAGATGAATGAAATCACTATGACTTTGGTAAGAGAGACCGACAAGGATCTTCAGGAGCTCATCGCGAAGCTGGACGATTATTTATCAACGTTATACCCGGCGGAAGGAATATTCGGGCTGGATCTGACTGACCCCAAGGTAAAAGAAACCCTCTTCGTGGTCGCCTACCAGGAGGGCCGACCTGTCGGCTGTGGAGCTGTACGGCCGCTGGATGAAGAGGTGGTTGAGATCAAGCGGTTTTTCGTGGATATTCCATACCGAAACAGAGGAATAGCCTCTCGGATTCTGCTCTATCTGGAAGAGCATGCGAAGAATCGGGGTTATCGTTTTTCGCGCCTGGAAACAGGCGAGCCGCAGGAGGAATCCGTTCATTTTTATAAGAAGCTGGGGTATGCCCAGATTGAACCGTTCGGTGAATACATCGGGAGCGAATATAGCTTATGTTTTGAGAAGTGTCTGACATCCTAGCGGTTTCGTCTTATAATAGAAGAAAAAAGTATTTTACGATACATATTGAGGAGGCGTCGAGCATGCAACTTACGAAAATCTCACAGAATACCGCCATTTTATTGGAGCATGCCAAAAAATCGGGGCTAACTACCTCCGAGCTGCTGGAGGCTGTGCGCTCGGGTGAGGTCGAGAGATTCCAAGTCGCGAACAATGGTCATTTTCACTATGAGGAATTGTTCTCTTATGCAAAAGAACATGGGGAAGATTTAGAGAAGGCCGTTAGCGAGGGATACAAAATGACGTTTAATACCCGCAACGGGTTGAAGATCTGGCTGGAGGAAGCCTTCCACATTAGTTCAGAATCCGATTTTAGTGTAGGTGAAGGCATTATTGAGGGGCTGAAGCTCCAGGAGGAGCAGGTCGCTCGCTTGAAGGAAGCGCTGGCCGTCAACTGGACCCTGCAGGAAGAGCCTGCAGCAGATGCCGTCCAGATCAGATTGACCGTCAGAGGATTGCAATAATATATGATAGCCACCGTACGTATTCAACATGAATCGTACGGTGGCTCTTTTAGTACAGCGTCATTCGCTAATCTCTTTAGAGGGAGATTTACATCCGGCTTGGCGTGGGCAGTCCCAGTACATCCAGTGCTTCTCCAAGAGTGTATTTAAATAAGGAAGTGAGCCATACACGGAACCGGAGCACTTCATCCGCCGATTTCAGAATTGGGCATGCCGAGTAAAAATTGTTGAACAAGGAGCACAGCTCATAAGTAAAGTTGCAGATAGCGCTTGGAGATAGATCCCGGCCGGCGGCATACAGGGTATCATGCCAGGTGCTGATATGGCGAAGGAGTGCATGCTCCGCTTTTTCCATGGCAGGGAACCGGGCAGGCACCGACGGCGAAACACCCGCTTCTTGCGCTTTATTGAGCACGCTGAGTGCACGCGCGTAGGAATAGAGCAGGTATACCCCCGTATTGCCTGATATTTCAGTGGCCTGCTTCAGATCGAACACCACCTCGGTTTGCAGTGCAAAGCGAAGCAGATAGTAACGGATGGAGGCGGCTGCGATCGTATGACTGGACAAGCCGTTTTTATCGGAACGGGTGTCTTCGATGACCTTGGCTACTTGATGGATAAGCTCGGTGATTTTAATTCCGATCCCCTGACGTCCGGACATCGCGTAGGATGCTTTCCCGTCGGAAGTATCGATGCCGAGATCCGAAGCGGCGGAAGGGCTTAACGAAACGACGCCGTAGCTGACATGACGGAGCTTGTCGGCCTCTTTATGGAATCCCAGGCTTTCCAGCGCCTGCTTCACCATCGCCTGCGGGTACTGCTGCCTGTAATCAATGACGTTGATGACCATGTCTGCTTTGCCGAAAGAGAGCTGCTCGCCATGAGTGCTCGTCGTCCAAACTTCGTTTGTGAATTTTTTATATACAAAATCGTTGGAGAGCACACCGTATTTCCACAGGTGATAGGCGATGTCTTTGGCGGTGTAAGTCAGGATGCCATTGGAGCGCACGAGCACTTTATCCATGCTGTGGTCTGACTCCGGATCGTCCACGGCTTCCGTTCCTGTTTGCTTGAGCACCCAGCAGCCTGCAAGTTTGCCCTCCGTTTCCTGATGGAAGAGCGGCGTGTTCTTCAACAGCTCGAAAGCGGACGCCCAGAACCCCTCTCTGACAATGCTGCTCTCCCACACAAGCAGATCATAGTCAATGCCGAACTGCTTCATTTCTTCAAGATGCTCTTTGACAATTCTCTCGGCAACGAGCAGTCCGATCCAGGACAGATTCTGGTTACCCTCTTCCAGTGCGTGCAGAACCTCGGTCCGATGCTGGACAAGACCGGGCTCCCTTTCGTAGGCCTTATTGGTGCTTGAATACACGTCCCAACAGTAATCGCCGAACCGGGCATGTTCCTTTGACAGCGGCGTGTGGAGCATCCCGACCACTGTATCTGCCAGTTGATTGCCAAGGTCGTCGATATAATTATGAACCTCCACCTCGTAACCAAGCTTCCTCATCAGCCTGACCAGCGTATCGCCGATACAGGAGTTTCTTAGATGGCCGATATGGGCGGATTTATTCGGATTGATGGAAGTATGCTCAATGACAATCTTCTCGTTCGTTGCCGGAGGTAATTCAAAGTGATGACCAGCCCAATATTCCCAATCGATACGCAGATTCATAAAACCTGGTGCAACAATCTCCGTGGCATAGACTAGCTGTTTATAAGTCGTATCCTGCTCAAGCTCGGCTTGAATCAGCTCGGCAATATGCAGCGGAGCCTTACGAAGCAGCTTCGCAAGCTGCATCGCAATGTTGGTGGCATAGTCCCCATGCTCCATGCTGGCAGGCTGCTCAATCCGGATTGGAGTAGAATCGGGCAGTTGGACGCCCATATCTTCACACACCTGGTTTACAGCTTGTTGAAGGCTCGAAGTAATCAAATGACTTAACACGTTAAATCCCCCTTTGAAAAATAAACAAAACATGTTAGAAAAATCAAAAAAGCCCTCATCTCCTAAAGAGACGAGGACTTGTGCTCGCGGTACCACTCTTGTTGTTAAACCACAAAGGGTTTAACCACCTTGATACGATAACGGTGTAAGCCGGGGCTTCCTACAATATTGCATTTCGGAAGACCATCTCCTGGGTCCGTTTCACCGCCGACTTTGTACCGGTTTCCACCCTCCCGGCTCGCTTGGACTAAAGTCAAGTGCAGTTACTCTCCCAATCAACGAAAATCACATGTACAAGTTTTTCATATTATTAACCATTCTATTTAGAAAATCAACCCTAAAATTATGAAACCTTCTCTGCAAAGACTCGCAGGCGCTTGTAATCTGCATAAAATGCATCTTCACGCCAGAGCGTCGCCCGGGCAGCTTGGCTGATACGGGCAATGGCTTCGTCCTTCTCTTCAGCCGAGAATCCAGCAAAGAAACGATCGCCAAAATGCAGCAGCCAATACTTCACGCCATCCTTGCCCTCAGGCAGCTTCGTGGGACGGTCGAAGTGATGGCCGATATGCACCCGGAACCCATGGGATTCAAGCAAGGTCGTATACTGGCCCAGGCTGGGAAAATACCACGGATTTCGGGTGTCGGCATCCATTCCATAATGGTCGGCGAACACCGTTTTCAAAGCTTGGTAAATTCCGTCGATGTTCCCCTTGCCTCCAAACTCCGCTACGAATCGGCCACCGGGCTTGAGTGCGCCATAGACGGAGCGTACCACACCACCAGCATCCTTCATCCAATGCAGGGCGGCATTGGAGAAGACGGCATCATACGGCGATTCGGTGTCGAAGTTCTCGCCGTCTCCGGCCAGAAATGTAAGCCCGGGATATTTGCTTTTGGCGCGCTCAATCATCTCGGCCGAATCATCCATGCCGGTTACATGTGCACCCGAAGCAGATATTTCATTTGCCAAATCGCCGGTTCCGCAGCCGAGATCAAGAATCCGCTCTCCGGGTTGAGGTGCAAGAAGCTCTACTACGCCTTTTCCATAAGCCGAGACAAACGATAACTGCCGATCATAATCGTGCGCTTTCCATACTTGCTCTGACATAACAACAACTCCCTCACCCATGAATTATCCTCATTGTGACATGTTTATCTTATAATTAGAAATATATAAATGTTATTATATTGATAGGTTTTAACAATAAATGAACGAACAAAAAGCCGCTGAGCAGCGGTTTTATGTAGAACCTTATTTAACGGCAACCAGAAGAGCGCCAACGGCAATGAGTGCAACGCCGGCTGCGTTAATCCAGGATATCTTTTCTCCAAGAAACACAAAGGCCAGAATGACCGCGATGACAACGCTCAATTTATCGATAGGTCCTACCTGCGATACTTTGCCGTATTTTAGTGCAAGAAAATAAAACAGCCAGGACAATGCCCCCGCAATGCCGCTGAGCACAATGAAGCTTAATGCTTTCTTCTGAACTAGAATGTCACCGAGTTCCGAGAATTTGCCCTGAACCCCCACGACTCCCAGCAGAAACAGGGCCATAATGACAGAGCGGATCGCCGTTGCCGAATTGGCATCGATGTTTTGCAGACCTATTTTTCCRAAAATGGCGACAAGAGCCGCCGTGACCGCCGACAGCAATGCATATATAAGCCATAACGGCATGTTGTTCTCTCCTTCATGACAAAGATAAAGTCTCTGATTAATGTACCGGATTCCACTATAATAGTATAGAACAATTTACACGATATCATGAATATCGATGAGATCGAATGATTTGGAAGGGACTGGATGAAGTGGTGTTACATATAGCGCCTTATACAGAAGAGTATCATGATCGGCTGGTGGAAATATGGCTTCGTGCCGTATCCCAAACGCATGATTTTCTGACGGAGGAGGATATCCGGTTTTATTATGAGATGATGCAAAACGGAGCGCTGAGAGCCGTAGAGATCTGGGTTTGCTTGAATACCGAACAGGGGGAACCGATTGGATTTATGGGGCTGGATGGCGCCAAAATCGAAATGCTGTTTGTGGATCCCCCCCATCACGGCCAAGGCACGGGAACGAAGCTGATCCGGCATGCCGAACAGCTCAAGGGGCGGAGGCTGCAAGTCGATGTGAATGAACAGAACCCCATGGCCCATGCTTTTTATAAAAAATACGGCTTCGTGCAAATCGGCCGCTCCGAGCTGGACGGCTCCGGAAAGCCGTTTCCGCTTATTCATATGGAATTACAGTAGGTCTATGGATCACTATTTACATTATCGAATTTATAAGTTCCCAGCGCAGCTGAACCCACTCGATAATGCAAGAAAAACATCCTTTACACGCGGTCTGTCTTCTGTGAACGTACGTCGATAGACGTTTTTCTTATACACACCGAAGAAGAAAGAGGTGCATCTAAACTGGAGGAATTCATGAAGTTTTTTCCGAGTAATCTGTCGTTTCGTTATCCGTGGCGCTCCTATCAGAAAAGGGTCCTTCACGGGCTGGAGCATCATCTGAAGAATCGGCATCTGCATTTGGTGGCGCCGCCGGGTTCGGGGAAGACCGTTCTTGGACTGGAAATCATGCTGCGCATTAACCGGCCGACAATCATCCTGGCCCCCACACTCACCATCAAGCAGCAATGGGCGAGCCGATTCGTGGAATTATTCCTAGACGATCAAGAACAGCCCGAATGGATCTCCACCTCGCTCAAGCGACCGGCATTGGTAACGATTACGACCTATCAAGCCCTTCATAGCCTGCTTAGTACTGCTGGGGAGCAAACCTCTGTGAGGAAGAAAGGTACGGCGGAGATAGAGCATGCGCATCAGGTTGAAGATGAGAACTACAGGGATCCCGAAATGGCCATGGAAGCTTCTGAGGCGGAGGTGATGGATAGCGCTAGCGAGGATGATATCACGAACGGTACCGAGGCTCAAGAAACTTTGGAATTGTTGAAGCGACAGGGCTATCATACAGTCATTTTTGACGAGGCGCATCATCTCCGGATGTCTTGGTGGCAAAGTGCTATGCAGCTGTGCGAAATGCTGGGCCAGCCGACGAAGATTGCCCTTACTGCCACACCGCCATATGATGTTAATCCAAGGGAATGGCATCGGTATATCGAGCTTTGCGGTCCCATCGACGAAGAGATTAGCGTCCCGGAGTTGGTCCGTCATGGTGAGCTGTGCCCGCATCAGGATTACATAAGTTTGACCACGCCTACTCAAGAGGAGGCAGCTAAACTCCGGGAGTTTCGGCTGCAGGCAGCCCAGGTTAAGGGCGAGATGATCCGGGATAAGTTCCTGGCGGATTTGATTGTCAATCATCCTTGGATTACGCAATCCGAAACGTATACCGAAGAAATATTATCCTCGCCCGAGTATTACTCCAGTATGGTGCTTTATCTGCGTGCCGCCAATCAGCCCATCTGGAAGGAGGCGGTGAAGCTGCTCGGAATGAAGGAGAAGGAAACGCCCGATTTTTCGGAAGAGTGGTTGGAGGAACTCCTTAGCGGCATGCTGTATAAAGATCCGCATATGGATCGTGAGCTGCCGGAGTTAAAGGGTTTACAAAAGAGGCTCAGCCGAATGGGCATGATTGAACGCCGGAGGGTTTATATGCGTTCTACCCCGGCATTTGACAAAATGCTGGTCCAGAGCGTTTCGAAATTGCACGGCATCGGCCGTATTCTTGATTTCGAGCGTTCCATGCTGGGGGAGAACTTGCGGATGGTGATTTTGACCGATTATATCCGTAAGGAGGACCTGCCGAAGGATGCAGCTGACGAGAAGCCGCTTCATCGGCTCGGCGTTGTCCCCATTTTCGAGTTAATCAGAAGGCAGCTGGCTGAGAAAAACAGCTCGCAGAGCGAGCATGAGCTGCCTATCGGAATTCTGACCGGCTCCTTTGTAGTGCTGCCGGCAAAGGCTCTGCCTTTAGCCAGGGTTTGTGCCGATCGGCGAGATATTCACTTATCGGAGCGCCCGCTTGCTCACGACAGCCGCTATGTAACGATTGATGTTCGTGATGCGAATCGCTCGGCTATCGTCGCAATCATAACGGAAGTGTTTTCGGAGGGAGAAATCCGGGTGCTGGTTGGTACGGCGGCTCTTCTGGGTGAGGGGTGGGATGCCCCCGGAATCAATTCCTTGGTCATGGCATCATATGTCGGTTCGTTCATGCTGTCCAATCAGATGAGAGGGCGGGCGATTCGGGCGCAGCGCGGGAATCCCGATAAGACCGGAGCGATCTGGCATCTGGCCTGCATAGATACAGCCAAGAGCGACGGCGGTGAAGATTTGGGCTCGCTGGCCCGCAGATTTCGATCTCTCGTAGGTTTATCGATCTCGCACCAGACCATAGAGTCGGGCTTGGAGCGCATGGGCCTTGATCTTCGGAAAAGGCAAACCGCAGACAGCATTAACGATTATAACCCGACACATTCGAAGCAGCGGCATCTTCTGAAGGGGCGTTGGGATTCGGCGATTGCCCTTCACAGCTCCATGACGGAAGAGCTGACGGCGGATCGAGAGAGCATCCCTAGGCCTGTCGTGTTTTCTCATACGGTGAAAGCCGTACTCCTGTTCGCCGTTGGTCTGGGATTGGGCGCCTTCAGCGAGACGTTAACGTCTCCGCGTTTGTTCCAATCGGACGCGCCGGCCTGGTTCAATTTACTCATCCCGGTTGCCGTTGCCTTACTCGTATCAAGTCCATGGGTATATAAAGCCATCAAAATGCTGGCGCGGCATCAGTCGCTGGAGCGTAGTATCCGTGAGGTTGGTCTCGTCGTTTATACGGCCCTGTTCGATATGAAACTGGTCGAATCTGGGCCAAGCATTCACCGATTGAAAGCTGAGGAAGTGGGAGGAACCGTCACGTGTTGGCTGAGGGACGGAACCACTCAGGAAAAAACACTCTTTTTGGATTCGCTGCAGCAGGCGCTGGACCCGATCGATAACCCGCGTTATCTTCTATACCGTGAATCGCGAAGCTGGTTTGTGAAGAAACGGGATTACCATGCCGTGCCGGAGGAAATCGGTCGCCGCAAAGAACACGCGGAACGGTTTGCCCAGCTGTGGCGCAAGCATATCGGCCCTGCCGAACTGGTCTATACTCGCACGCCCGAAGGAAGGAAAATACTTCTGACCGCGCGAGCGAGAGCGTTGTCTTCCATTTTCGTGAAGAAATCGGAGCGGGTCAGTGCTTGGCGATAGGCAGGACTGTTTGCAGAAGTTATAGAGCAAGTGGCGGTTATGCGTTGCCTTAACGGACTCAGGGGCCGTTATTTGCGGGGAAAACGCTCTTACAGGTTCTGTAACGGACCTGAAGTCCGTTATTTAGGAAAAATGAGGGTAATTTGCCTATGAAAAAGCTAAATAGCGGATGTGGAGTCCCTTAAATTCTAAATTGGGCCGTTTTATCGGAAATAACGAACCTACGGTCCGTTAGAGTTTGTGTTCTTTGTGGGATGTTTTGGAATCGACTATGGGGTTCATCCCCCTTCTGGAATGCAAGAAAGCCGCGACTATAAAAAGTGGCGGCTCCATCTTTTACGTCCCAGAAGGGATGCGGCCCTTCGGGCCCTTCGG
>NZ_JBNDYG010000069.1:0-56177 GCF_049893405.1 Paenibacillus sp. Dod16 | reverse complement strand
GTCCCAGAAGGGATGCGGCCCTTCGGGCCGACTGCGAGGTAATCCTCCCGAAGCATAGGCTCCGACGAACCCCCTTGTGGGGTTCTCATCCTCGCGAACGCAAAAACACCGCCATAAGACGGTGTCTTCTTTTACGTCCCAGAAGGGATTCGAACCCCTGACCGACGGCTTAGAAGGCCGTTGCTCTATCCAGCTGAGCTACTGGGACATAGAAATTTTTCAAGCAAAAAATATATTATCACATACGTCGGAAAAATTCAATCATTATTTTAAGTTGCAAAGATTATTGGTTCTGTAAGATTATGAGTGCAGCATATCGGGTTATATTGATAAAATATACGCTGGGATATATAAAAACAGTCGTCAACTTGTTGCCGGATGCGGCAACGCACGAGGGACGATTGCCTTTTTTTAACTTGGCATTACATATGCTATAATCAACGAATACGAAAAACAGGACTAGAAAGGAGGTGTCCTTATCAAGGACTCTTACTCCCAAGAACAAGAGGACAAGAACATCATCCTGTTTCCGAAGACGCTGGACTATTACCAGATTCAGCTTACGGTTATGCTCGAGAATGAACGTTACGGTGAAGCGATGGAGGTTCTGCGCTTTCTGCTGAAATGCGGCGGACAGAATGAACGGCATTATGAAGAGTGGAATTCGCTCCTCGACTGGCTTGAAGCTGCATTTCCGGAACAGGCTGTACCCCGTTCAGTTAACGAAGCAGAGCCCGAGGAGGATGACCCGGACGAAGCGGACATGGCGAGGCAGATGGTTAGGGATAAAGTTGCCCAGGATGCCGGATATGCCGACAAGCTGCTGGCTTCGGTCATGAACGGACCGTTGACGGAGCAGACCATTTTGGCGCTGGAACAGCTTGCATACTTGGACCGTCCGGAGATCGACGCTATTTTGGTCGAGTGGCTGCATGATACGCCGCTTCATCCGCTGCTGCAATTTCGGGTGCTGCAAACGCTGCGGAGAAGAGGGATGGAAGGGCATGTGAGCCTTCATCGCGGGCAGGAAGCCGTCGAGATTGAGATCGATACGGTTCCCCTGGACCCGGGAGGTTTCCCGGATGCCATTACGAGAATTTTGGAGCGCGTTGCCGATCAGACTGAGGTTCATGAACCGACACTGTTTTATTTTGCGCAGGAATTATGGTCTCAGTTCATCATGGCGATTTACGGCACCGAAGATTACCATTCCATGCTGGATGAAGAAGAATCCACGCTTGATATATGGGCGGCTGCTCTGCATGACATTGTGTCGGAGAGTCTGAAAGGGTTTCGCAATGAGGAGGAAATCCGCCCGCTCTACGGCATAACGGACACCATGAGGTTCCGCTATGAGGGAGCCTATCGATCTCTCAAGCAATTTGTCGCAGCTGGCGTGGAAGATTAGCCAGAGTTGGAAAACGTTTACGGTATCGTAGCATAAGGGTTCGCCCTTGAAAAAGAATTTAATGTTGTTTATACTATAGTGGTTATTCGGTACGTGATACATTATTGCGTCGACCACGTGAATTATTTTGGAGGGGAAAGCATAAATGAAAGCAACTTGGGAAAAAATAGAGAAGAACCTTGGCGTTCTTGACGTTGAGGTTGATGCGGAGCGCGTTGCATCCGCCCTCGACAAAGCTTTTAATAAAGTAGCTAAAAAAGCAAATGTACCTGGATTCCGTAAAGGTAAAGTACCTCGCTCGATCTTTGAAGCTCGCTTTGGCGTTGAGAGCTTGTACCAGGATGCAATCGACATCCTTCTTCCGGAAGTATACAGCGAAGCTGTAGAACAAGCGGATATCTTCCCTGTGGATCGTCCGGAAGTGGACATCGAGCAATTCGCTAAAGGCGAAACTTTCAAATTCAAAGCAAGAGTAACTGTGAAACCAGAAGTTAAACTTGGCGAATACAAAGGTATCGAAGTTGCTGCAGTAGCTGCTGAAGTTTCCGACGAGGAACTGAGCGAAGAGCTTGAGCGTCTGCAACAACGTCATGCTGAGCTTACCGTTATTGACGAAGGTGCTTCCCAGTCTGGCGATATCGTTGTGATCGACTTTGACGGTTCCGTTGACGGCGTTCCTTTCGAAGGCGGACAAGCTGAGCGTTATTCCCTTGAGCTTGGAAGCAACACGTTCATTCCAGGCTTTGAAGACCAAGTGATCGGAATGGCTACTGGTGACTTCAAAGACGTGGAAGTGACATTCCCTGAAACTTACCATGCTGAAGAATTGGCTAACAAACAAGCCGTCTTCAAAGTGAAAGTTCACGAAATCAAACGCAAGCAGCTTCCTGAGCTGGATGATGAATTCGCTAAAGACGTAAGTGAATTCGATACGCTTGACGAGTACAAGGAAGATCTGAAGAAACAATTGCTGACTCGCAAAGAGCAAGAAGCACAAGGCGTTCGTGAGAACGAAGCCGTTGAAAAAGCAGCAGCTAACGCTGAAGTTGAAATTCCTGATGCTATGATTCAATCCGAAGTTCAAAACATGATGCGCGATTTCGACAACCGTCTTCGCCAGCAAGGCATGAACCTGGAAATGTTCCTTAGCTTCTCCGGCCAAACGAATGCCGATCTGGAAGGTCAAATGAAAGACGATGCTGCCAAACGCGTTCGCAACAACCTCGTGCTCGAGCAAATCGCAAAAGAAGAAAATCTCGAAGTATCTGAAGAGGAAATCAACAAAGAGCTGGAGAACATGGCTGACACGTACAAACGTCCTGCTGATGAAATCCGCAGCATCCTGGGTGCTAACGGTTCCCTTGACAGCCTTCGTGAAGAACTGCTTCTTCGCAAAACAATCGACTTCTTGTTGGAAAACAGCGTAGAAGGCGCTCCTGTTGAGAAAAAAGAAGCAACTGAAGAATAATAAATAGGCAGCTGCGGTAAGCTGCCCTCACATTAGATAAGGCACGTACATTTCATGCGTGCCTTATTTTTAACTAAGAATAGCCAATTTACTACTAATTGTGACATGAATTGGTTATTAATTTCGACATACATAATGAGACAAGTTGGCAGGATATAATTCTTGGCAAGTTCATAGAATGTAAGCAGGGTTAAAAAATGACATCGTGCTTTGAACATGTTAGAATAACTTTTGTAACGCTGTAGTATATTTTTCAAGGAAAAGAGGTTGGTCGCATGAGTCTTGTACCTATGGTTGTGGCAGTCGAGGCGAAAGATCTTACGATATCTACTCAAGATTACTGAAGGATCGCATAATATTCCTCAGCAGTGCGATCGATGACGATGTTGCCAATCTTGTCATTGCCCAGCTTCTGTTTCTAGCTGCGGAAGATCCGGAAAAAGACATCTCTTTGTACATCAATTCCCCTGGCGGTTCGGTTACAGCCGGGATGGGTATATATGATACGATGCAGTTGATCAAGCCTGATGTGTCCACGATTTGCGTTGGCATGGCTGCCAGCATGGGATCACTGTTGCTTACTGCAGGAGCGCCAGGCAAACGCTATGCGCTCGAGAACAGTGAAGTGATGATTCATCAGCCGCTCGGCGGTATTCAAGGTCAGGCATCCGATATCCAAATCCATGCAGATTGGATCATCAAGACCAGACATAAGCTGAATCAAATCTATGTGGAGCGCACGGGTCAGCCCCTTGAAAAAATCGAACGCGATACAGACCGCGACTTTTTCATGAGCGCGGAGGAAGCGAAGGCGTACGGTATTATTGATGATGTTCTGTCTTCACCGACCAAATCTTAAGGGGTGGTAATAGCATGTTTAAATTTAACGATGACAAAGGGCAGCTGAAATGCTCCTTCTGCGGTAAATCGCAGGAGCAGGTCCGCAAGCTGGTTGCGGGGCCCGGTGTTTATATATGTGACGAGTGCATTGACTTGTGTTCAGAGATCGTTGAGGAAGAACTCGGCCATGAGGAAGAAGTGGATCTGAAGGATATTCCGAAACCGCGCGACATTCGTGACATTCTGGATCAATATGTAATCGGTCAGGATCAAGCGAAGAAATCTCTTTCCGTTGCTGTTTATAACCACTATAAACGGATCAACACCCAGAGCAAGATTGAGGACGTAGAATTGCAAAAGAGTAATATTTTGCTGCTCGGACCTACAGGTTCCGGTAAAACATTGCTCGCGCAAACCATGGCCAAAATTCTCAACGTGCCGTTTGCTATTGCAGATGCAACTTCACTGACCGAAGCTGGTTATGTGGGTGAGGATGTTGAGAACATTCTGCTGAAGCTGATTCAAGCAGCGGATTATGATGTGGAAAAAGCGGAACGCGGCATTATCTATATTGATGAGATCGATAAAGTGGCTCGTAAATCGGAGAATCCGTCCATTACCCGTGACGTTTCCGGTGAAGGGGTTCAGCAGGCGCTGCTGAAAATTCTTGAGGGAACCGTTGCTTCCGTGCCTCCGCAAGGTGGACGCAAGCATCCGCATCAGGAATTCATTCAGATCGATACAACGAACATCCTGTTCATTTGCGGCGGAGCATTTGACGGATTGGAACAGTACATTAAACGCCGGATCGGTAAAAAGGTTATCGGCTTTAATGCATCCGGAGAAAACCAGAAGGATCTTAAGCCAGGTGAATACCTGACGATGGTTCTGCCGGAAGATCTGCTGAAATTCGGCTTGATTCCGGAGTTCGTTGGTCGTCTGCCAGTTGTGTCTACACTCGAACCGCTGGATGAGGCAACATTGGTACGAATTCTGTCCGAGCCGAAAAACGCGCTGACGAAGCAGTATCAAAAGCTGCTTGAATTTGACAACGTAAACCTCAAATTTGAGCCAGGCGCGCTAGAAGCGATTGCCCGCGAAGCCATTAAGCGCAATACCGGTGCACGCGGACTGCGTTCCATCATTGAAGGCATCATGCTGGACGTGATGTACGAAGTGCCGTCCAGAGATGACATTAAGGATTGCGTCATTACGGAGCAGGTCGTTCGGGATAAAGTGATTCCTGAACTGCAAGCCAAAAGTAACGATGACGACAAGAAACAAGAAGAAAGCGCCTAATTTGCTTTAGCGCATTAGACGTGGAATAAATCTACGCTGATTCTCCACTTCCAGTTATACCCAGTCGGGTTTTGCTGGGGTGGAGCTTTGGCGTTATATGGGAGAGATCGTACCATGTTTTTGAGACAAGACACACGGCCCGTCAAGGTGGGTAATCTCACCATTGGGGGAAAGAACGAAGTCATTATTCAAAGCATGTGCACCACCAAAACAGCAGATGTGGAGGCGACCGTTGCCGAGATACTCCGTCTGGAAGAAGCGGGATGTCAGATCGTTCGGGTAACGGTGAACAATGAGGAAGCAGCTGCGGCCATTAAGGAAATCAAGAAACGCATTCATATTCCGCTTGTGGCGGATATTCATTTTAACTACAAGCTTGCCCTGATGGCGATCGAGAACGGTATCGATAAAGTCCGGATCAATCCGGGAAACATCGGTAAGCGTGAAAAGGTCGAAGCTGTCGTGAAAGCATGCAAAGAGAAGGGAATTCCGATTCGGATCGGGGTTAACGCCGGTTCCTTGGAGAATCATCTCCTTGAAAAATACGGGTACCCGACACCGGAAGCCATGGTGGAAAGCGCCCTATATCATATCGGGATCCTCGAAGAACTGGATTTCCATGATATCATCGTTTCGCTTAAAGCTTCTGATGTACCGATGGCGATTGCAGCTTACACGAAGGCAGCGGAAGTAATACCATACCCGCTTCACTTGGGCATTACCGAAGCAGGCACCCTGTTCTCGGGTACCGTCAAGAGTGCCGCCGGGCTTGGCGCGCTGTTGTCTCTTGGAATCGGCAGCACGATGCGTATATCCTTGAGTGCCGATCCGGTGGAAGAGATCAAGGTGGGCAGGGAGCTGCTAAAATCCTTCGGTCTGATCTCGGATGCGGCAACCTTGGTATCATGCCCGACCTGCGGACGGCTGGATATCGATTTGTTCTCCATTGCCAATGAGGTCGAGGAGTACATCTCGAAGATCAAAGTGCCAATCAAGGTTTCCGTTCTGGGCTGTGCCGTAAACGGTCCCGGAGAGGCTAGGGAAGCCGACATCGGGATTGCGGGAGCACGTGGGGAAGGTCTTCTCTTCCGTTACGGAGAGATGATCCGTAAGGTGCCGGAAGAGACCATGGTTGAAGAGCTTAAGAAAGAAATCGATCATATCGTGAAGGTGTACGAGGAAACGGGCGAAATCCCGGGCCGCAAGCACAAATCCACGGTCTAAGCTGGATAACTAAGTTTCCGTATAGGTAGTTTCTATCTCTAATATAAAAACGGCAATCTCTGGACCACAAGAGATTGCCGTTTTGTTGTTTTTAAGAGTTTAAGGGGGGCGGGGCATTTCTGACACACGGTAAGACGTGCAGGAGGCCCGTTTCAATGTATTTTTTTAAGTTGCTCTTTATGGAGCTTCTTTTTATGAAGCTCATGCTTTACCCACTCCCCACCCCCACGATAAAGAAGGATGCCTGACGCCGCACCAGCGGAGCGGACGAATCGATTCCGGAGAAACGAAGTGGTCGGCTAAAAGTTTTCCACCGGAAAACTCGCATCGAAAGCATAAGCTGTTTCCGAATTTCTACATTGATACTCGTCATTCATGAAATTCGGAAACAACAGCGATCGGAGGAACGATACGTACGCGGAGCGTCCCATTGGAGCATCTCACTTAAGTGTCTTACTTAAGCATCTCCATCCACTTTTTGATACTTTTCCGCCTCCAGCGTTTTACCATCCAAGGAATCGGCAATACTACCATGTATTAACGTTTGGATGAAGACATAATGGAGTACAGGAGGAATGACTTGTGAATTTAAGTATCGTGATTATGCTGGTGCAGCTGTTTTTTGCGGTCATCATCGGCATTTATTTTTGGAATTTATTGCGCGGGCAGAAGACAAGCAAAACAGCGGTGGATCGGGAATCGCGCAAGGAGCTCGATAAACTCCGCAAACTCCGGTCGATATCGCTAACGAAACCGCTCGCTGAGAAAACAAGGCCGCAAACGATGGATGACATCGTGGGTCAAAAGGACGGCTTGCGCGCCTTAAAGGCCGCCTTATGCAGCGCAAATCCCCAGCATGTGATTGTATATGGACCGCCGGGAGTCGGGAAGACGGCCGCGGCCCGCGTGGTGATGGAGGAAGCCAAGAAGAATCCGCAATCTCCGTTTAAATATGACGCGAAATTCACAGAGATTGATGCCACGACGGCCCGCTTCGATGAACGCGGGATTGCCGACCCGCTCATCGGGTCTGTTCATGATCCGATCTATCAAGGTGCCGGAGCCATGGGGGTTGCAGGCATTCCTCAACCCAAGCCGGGAGCGGTGACCAAGGCCCATGGCGGGATCCTGTTTATTGATGAAATTGGGGAATTGCATCCGATTCAGATGAATAAGCTTTTAAAAGTGCTGGAGGACCGCAAGGTACTGCTCGAAAGTGCATATTATAATTCTGAGGATGCCAATACACCTGCCTATATACACGATATCTTTCAAAATGGCCTTCCGGCGGACTTCCGTTTGGTGGGTGCTACGACACGTTCGCCCGAAGAGATTGCTCCTGCGCTTCGTTCACGCTGCATGGAGATTTTTTTCCGTCCGCTTTTGCCCGAAGAGATTGGGAGGATTGCAGAGGATGCCATTCAGAAAATTGGTTTGAATGCTGCGCCGGAAGCGGTTGAAGTTGTGAAGCAGTACTGCTCTAACGGGCGGGAAGCGGTCAATATGATTCAATTGGCTGCCGGTCTTGCATTGACCGAGAAACGAGATTCGCTGCGGGCAGCGGATGTGGAATGGGTGGCCAGCAGCAGCCAGCTTCAGCCTAGGCCCGACCGGAAAATACCGGAGAAGCCTCAGATCGGCGTAGTCAACGGATTGGCGGTATATGGCCCGAATATGGGGGCACTGCTTGAAATTGAAGTATCTGCGGTACCTGTCGAGAAGGGCCGGGGTACCTACAATATCACCGGGGTTGTGGATGAAGAGGAATTTGGCGGAGGTTCACGCAAGCTGCGCCGCAAGAGTATGGCCAAAGGCTCGATCGAGAATGTCCTAACCGTGCTCGGTTCGATGGGCTTTACGCCGAAAAACTATGACCTGCATATCAATTTCCCTGGAGGAACGCCGATTGACGGCCCTTCCGCGGGTATTGCGATGGCTACTGCGATCGTATCAGCCATGAAAGGGATTGAAGTTGATAACAAAGTCGCCATGACCGGCGAGATGAGCATTCATGGAAAAGTAAAACCGATAGGCGGGGTCATCGCTAAAGTGGAGGCGGCATTCCAAGCAGGCGCGACCCGCGTGATCATCCCTAAAGACAACTGGCAGACGCTGTTCCAGGATTTGAGCGGCGGTTTGCGGGTAATTCCGGTCGAATCGGTGGATGA
Source organism: Paenibacillus sp. Dod16 (assembly GCF_049893405.1). Classification (NCBI taxonomy): domain Bacteria; kingdom Bacillati; phylum Bacillota; class Bacilli; order Caryophanales; family Paenibacillaceae; genus Paenibacillus; species Paenibacillus sp. Dod16. The sequence goes on along the minus strand of NZ_JBNDYG010000069.1, from coordinate 47,770 downwards.
AGTGTTCGGCCATATTTTTGGCGGAACGTTCGCTCCCGAGGTTGTTCAGCTCCCCGCAAACGAGGTATTTCCATCCTCTTCCGCTTCATTGCTGCAGGCGACGCCTCCGCGCAACGGTAAAATAACGGACGCCGGAGGATGTTAAGCTTCGTATGGTTGGTTTTTTATACGCAGATTTGATAAAATAGGAATAGTGTCAACATTGAGAGCCATTGGAGGTGCGAAAGCGATGGGACCCAGTAAATCCAAAGGTCGTCGTTTTCCTTTACTGCCTTTGAGAGGTCTTTTGGTCTATCCAAGCATGGTGCTTCACTTGGATGTAGGCCGGGAGAAGTCGGTAAAGGCTTTAGAAAAGGCGATGGTTGAAGACAATTTGATTCTCCTATGTTCTCAATCGGAAGTGAACATTGAAGAACCGACGCAGGATGATATTTTTCGGATTGGCACAGTTGCGAATGTACGCCAGATGCTTAAGCTTCCCAATGGTACCATACGTGTGCTAGTGGAGGGTATGGAACGGGCGGAAGTTATTGAATATACGGATCAAGAGGAATACTATGAGGTCATCGCTCGGGAACTTCCCGAAGAAGAGAACCATGACCCTGAAGTTTCCGCATTAATGCGAACCGTACTGTCTCAGTTTGAGAATTATATCAATCTGTCAAAGAAGGTGACACCAGAGACACTGGCGGCCGTTTCCGATATTGATGAGCCGGGTCGACTGGCAGACGTCATCACGAGTCATTTGTCACTGAAGATCAAGGATAAGCAAGAAATTCTCGAAACAATTGATGTTCGCAAACGGCTCGAGAAACTTCTAGATATACTGAATAACGAGCGCGAAGTGCTGGAGCTGGAGCGTAAGATTAACCAGCGGGTCAAGAAGCAAATGGAGAAGACCCAGAAGGAATACTACTTGCGCGAACAGATGAAGGCCATTCAGAAAGAGCTTGGCGACAAGGAAGGCCGTGCCGGGGAAGTAGAGGAACTCCGAAGTCAGCTTCAGGAGCTTGAACTGCCGGAGCGCGTACACGAGAAGGTCGAGAAGGAAATCGACCGACTCGAGAAAATGCCGGCGAGCTCTGCTGAGGGCGGCGTGATTCGGAACTATGTCGATTGGCTGTTGGCGTTGCCGTGGACCAACATGACCGAGGATGATTTGGACATCGTCAAAGCGGAGCAAGTGCTGGACGAGGACCATTACGGACTCGAGAAGCCGAAGGAGCGGGTGCTGGAATATCTGGCGGTGCAAAAGCTGGTGAAGAAGATGAAAGGGCCTATTCTATGTCTGGTTGGCCCTCCCGGGGTCGGCAAAACATCACTGGCCCGGTCCATCGCCCGCTCTCTGGAGCGCAAGTTCGTTCGCATTTCGTTAGGCGGGGTAAGAGACGAGGCGGAAATCCGCGGCCACCGGCGCACTTATGTAGGGGCCATGCCGGGACGTATCATTCAAGGCATGAAAACGGCAGGGTCAATGAATCCTGTATTCCTGCTGGATGAAATCGATAAGATGGCATCCGACTTCCGCGGCGACCCGTCCTCAGCCCTGCTTGAGGTACTTGATCCTGAGCAAAATAATACGTTCAGTGATCATTTCGTGGAAATTCCTTTTGATCTGTCCAACGTCATGTTTGTCACGACGGCAAACGTGCTGCATAACATTCCAAGACCGCTCCTGGACCGGATGGAAGTGCTGTACATTCCGGGATATACGGAGCTGGAGAAACTGCAGATCGCCAATCGTTATTTGCTGCCCAAGCAGAAGAGTGAGCATGGGTTGACGCAGGAGCAACTGATTCTGGACGAGGAAGCGCTCATGAAGGTGATCCGGGAGTATACCCGTGAATCCGGGGTGCGGAATCTGGAGCAGCAAGTGGCTGCGCTGTGCCGCAAAGCCGCCAAACAGATCGTCACCAATCAATCGGAATCCATTGAGATTAAGGCTGACGATATTAAGGAATATCTCGGAATTCCGAAGTTTCGCTATGGCATGGCCGAGCTTGAAGATCAAGTGGGCACGGTAACAGGGCTTGCGTGGACGGAAGTGGGCGGCGAGACACTAACCATTGAGGTAACCGTGGTGCCTGGGACTGGCAAGCTGACCTTGACGGGTAAGCTTGGCGACGTGATGAAGGAATCGGCTCAAGCCGCCTTCAGTTTTACCCGCTCAAAAGCGGTAGAACTGGGCATTGATCCGGATTTCCACGAGAAGCTGGATGTCCATATCCATATCCCGGAGGGAGCCATTCCGAAGGATGGCCCTTCAGCCGGCATTACGATTGCGACGGCTCTTATCTCATCTTTAACCAAACGGCATGTAGCCCGTAATGTGGCCATGACGGGGGAAATTACACTTCGGGGACGCGTTCTTCCGATTGGTGGCTTGAAAGAGAAATCCCTGGCAGCCCACCGTGCCGGCTACAAAAAAATATTACTCCCTAAGGATAACGAACGCGACTTGCGTGATATCCCTGACAGCGTGAAGAACGACGTTGAGTTCGTTCCGGTATCCCATATGGATCAGGTTCTGGAGCATGCGCTCGTTGAACAAGCGGGAGTGCACTAGAGAGGAAAGTCTAAATTATGAAAGTTACGAAAGCCGAGTTTGTCATCAGTGCTGTCGTACCTGCTCAATATCCTGAAGACGCCTTGCCGGAAATTGCTCTGGCAGGGCGTTCCAATGTGGGCAAGTCATCACTGATTAACCGTATGATATCCCGTAAGAACCTGGCCCGTACCAGTGCAACACCGGGGAAAACCCAGCAGCTCAACTATTATCGGGTGAACGACGACCTGTATCTGGTCGATTTTCCCGGCTATGGTTATGCGAAGGTATCCAAGACCCAGCGTGCGGCATTTGGCGAAATGATTGAGAGATATTTGCTCAGTCGGGAAGAATTGAAGCTTGTATTATTGATTGTGGACATGCGTCACCCACCCTCAAAAGACGATATCAGCATGTATGAATGGCTGCAGCATTATAACCGGCCGGTATGCGTGGTCGCGACCAAGGCGGACAAAATTCCGAAAACACGCCGCCAGAAGCATGTTAAGATTGTGAAGGAGACGCTTGGCTTCAAACCGTATCACTCTTTTGTCATGTTTTCATCCGAGCTCGGTTTGGGTAAAGATGAGTTATGGGCCATCATGGAGTCCCACATGGGGACAAAGGATGACGAGGAAGAGACATATTTGGATTCGGAAACGGATGGCAACGAGCAATCCTGATCCGGTTCATTTCGTGATATTTTTTTCGAGGGTAATGTAGGGAATCGGTGTATTCTTTATAGGAAAGTGAGCATCTTGCGGGAAATATCGCTCTGATTCCGGCTAATTCCGTTTTTTTATGAAATATGATGGATATTCTCGTTCGAACGGCAGGAAAGACCGCTTGGATCTGCTGTATAATGGTAGTAAGTTAAAAGAATTGAGGGAGATTTTTATGGCTCAGCGGTTAGCCACAGAATATGTTAATGCCACAATGCAAATGACGGATATTCAAATGGATCAATTTCTGCAATATACCCAAGCTTTCCGGGTTACTAACCGGGTAAAAGTCATGGATAGCGGAGAGCAGGAGTTTGTGCTCGAAGATGAAAGCGGGGAAGAAGTTCATTTGCCCTTTGAACGCAAGAATGGCTTGTACGTCTGTGAGCTGTCGTGCCGATTGGTTACTCCCCATCTGACAAATGCCGTACGCAAACTGTTTGCGGCTTTTAAGGGATCAGGTAAAGTGAATCGGATTTATCGCGGCTTTACGATGAGCTACGACTACCATGCGGGAACGGTGCATAGAATTACGCAAGTCGCCGGGAACGACAGCATTGTCATTTATGAGTACAAGAATACGGCAGGAGAGCTGCAGCGACTCTTCAACAGCAATGAAGCAGAGAAAGAGATCGAATCCATCCAGCATCATATTAATGTGCTTCTGGACCAGCGGATTGCAGCAGGGAATGATAAACTTATTACGAAGACGATAGATGAGCGGCTGCGACAGTTTAATCAACGCCTATTCGTGCTAGAAGCCTAAGGAGGCTGCCCTGTAACAGGGCGGCTTTTTTTATTATTGGATCCATGACACCAAGTAGTTCAGACGCACATATATTGAGCTGTAAAATATTTATGGGTTATTTTCGAAAAAGGTGTTGCATTTAAGCGTCATAGATGTTATTTTTAATCTCGTTGAAAAGAATATAGGAACCAGGATTCACTCAGGACATGTAATGTTGCGAGAGATTATTCCCTCGGGAAGTGAATGACGTAGGTCCTAGCGGATGAAATTTTCAAACATTTTATTCCTAGGAAGGGGGAACCCGGAAGATGGAATACTCAACTTTCGGAAGACACGTTGCTGTTGATACTTGGGGAGTCGATTTTGAACTATTGAACAGTGCAGAATTTTTACAAGCTCAGATGGTGGAAGCCGCTGAAGCATGTGGAGCAACGGTATTGTCCGTCCAATCCAAGCAGTTTGAACCACAAGGTGCGACTGTGCTGGTGTTGCTGTCGGAAAGCCATCTCTCGATTCACACATACCCTGAGAGAGGTTTTGCTGCGATTGACTGTTATACCTGCGGGGAGACAGTAGATCCGCAGTTGGCTATTGACTATCTGGTATCCGCTTTGAAACCTGAAAAATGCTATGCCAAGAAACTCGTGCGCGGACTCGGCGAAATGACCGTGGAAACGCCTGAGATGAAACAGGCTGAACTCGTTTAATCCAGCCTTCTAAAAAATGCGTATACTGATAACCATGGATTTTTCCATGGTTATTTATTTTGAGAACATGAGAAGATCGGCGGAATTCCAGGGAGGCGTTCTCTGAAATGAGATATCGTAGTAAATAACACGTATATCTAAGCTGTTCTATATCCACAATAGTAAGGTGCGATCAAACAGGTAGAAAGTTTCATGAATGGAACGAAGAAGTATGGGGATTTCATAAACATTTCATAAAATAGACAAGGCTGTTCAGCATACTGTGATATAATGAACAAGGTCAAGGATGTCCGTTGTGAACGGCAAAACTACTCGGAGAAATAGGCAGGTGAACATGCAATGCACATCGTCGTTGTTGGGTTGAACTATCGCACAGCGCCTGTGGAAGTCAGAGAACGCTTTACATTCTCGGAAGAAGACATGCCCAAGGCGTTAGAGCAGCTTAATTCGACCAAGAGCGTATTGGAGGGCGTCATTGTCGCTACCTGCAACCGAACTGAGATTTATGTTGTGGTAGACCGCCTTCATATGTGCGGCTACTTTATCCGCAGTTTTATGGAACAGTGGTTCGGCATTAATCGTGAAGAATTTACACAGCACCTCTATATATATGAAGACGAACAAGCGATTTCCCATCTGTTTAAGGTCACCTGCGGTTTGGATTCCATGGTCATTGGAGAAACGCAGATCCTGGGACAGGTGCGCAATGCTTTTTTGACGTCGCAGCAGCAGAATGCCACGGGTACTTGGTTCAATATGTTGTTTAAGCAAGCCGTTACGCTCGGCAAGCGGGCTCATTCGGAGACATCGATCGGAGAGAGTGCCGTCTCTGTCAGCTATGCAGCGGTGGAACTGGGTAAACGAATTTTCGGGGCATTTAACGATAAAAAAGTGATGATACTTGGTGCGGGCAAGATGAGCGAACTTACCGTGAAGCATCTTTATGCCAACGGTGCCGCTGAAGTAATTGTGGCTAACCGTACGCTTAGCCGTGCTCAGGAACTTGCAAGCAAATTCAAAGGGACGCCATGCACCATTGCCGAAGCCAAGCATTTGCTGAATGACGTGGATATCATTATTAGCTCCACGGGCTCGAATGAATATGTTCTGAATGCGGATCGGGTGAAAGAGAGCATGAAGAAACGCCAGTCCCGTCCGTTGTTCATGATTGATATTGCTGTGCCACGGGACATTGATCCGGCGGTTGGGGAAGTATCCAACGTGTTCCTGTACGATATTGACGATCTGGAAGGCATTGTAGAGACCAATATGGAAATGCGCCGGGCGGAAGCAGCGAAGATTGAAGTGATGATTCAAGAAGAGATGGATGCATTCCACACATGGCTGAAAACGCTCGGTGTCAGACCGGCAATTCGGGCCTTGCAGGAGAAGTCGAATGCCATTCATGAAGAAACGATGGAAAGCTTGTTTAACAAGCTTCCGGAACTGGATGAACGCCAGCGAAAAGTCATCCGTCGTTTGACCAAGAGCATCGTAAACCAGATGATGCATGATCCCATTAACCGGATTAAGGAAATGACGGGCGGCAAGCAGGGCGGTGAAGCACTGGATTATTTTTCACAAATCTTTGCGCTGGAAAGCTTGATCCATGAGAATGAGCAGGAAGCCCGCAGCCGCAACAAGAAAGCAACTGCACCCGTTAAAGCTGAACGGTCGAAGAATGCTGTAGATCAGCAGGCAGAAGAGAAACCGCTTAAGGTGTCTCTGGCCCCAGCCACCCTTTGAGGAGGGTGAGTATAACCCATGCTGTTAAACTTAATTTATATCACCGGCATTTGTATCTATGCCCTGAGCCTTCTGTTTTATATCTCGGATTGCGTTTCACGCAATTCGGTGGCGAAGCGGATAGGCACAGGGCTTCTTGTTATTACTGCGCTGTTACAATTTACCGGAATCGGCATCAGAGCGATGGAAGGCGGACATTTCCACTTTCCGGTATTTACATTGTTTGATTTCCTGTTCCTGCTGGCGTTCTGCATATCGATCACTTCGATTGCCCTGGCGTATATGAAGCGGTCGGAATTTGCCGTCCTGCTCATGAACCTCGTCGGGTTTAGCGTCATGCTGGTCAATCGTTTATGGTTCACGGCAGGAGACAATGCATTGCACAGCTGGGAGACGGAACATCGTCTCTTGCTTATTCATATTGCTCTGGCGAGTATCAGCTTCGCCGCTTTGACCGTCGGGGCCGTGTTTGCGGCGATATATATGTTCCTGCACCGGAAACTGAAGCACAAGCAATGGAATGATACGATGCGCAGGCTGCCAAGTCTGGAGAAGCTGGATGTTTATTCCTATAAAGCGCTGATGGCCGGGACGATTATTCTGGTCATGTCGCTCATCTTGGCCGTGATGTCGGTGGCCATGGCTGGACGGTGGACCCTGTTCTTGGACATCAAAGTCATGTCTACCATGACGGCTCTTGCGATGTATTTGGTTTATTTCATCAAACGTCGCTTGTGGAGAAGGTCCGGCAGGGAAGCGGCCATATGGGCTTTAATCGGGTATGGGTTCATTATTCTGAATTTCTTTCTCAATACGTGGTCCGCTTTCCATAGTTGGTCAGGAGTGTGATGGCAAGAATGGCCTATGATGATCATTATGTACCCGTAATGCTGAATTGCAGGGGACGTTTATGCTTGATTGTCGGCGGCGGCACGGTGGCGGAACGTAAAGCCGTCACCCTACTGAATGCCGGGGCAGTCGTACATATTGTAAGTCCCTTATTACGAAGCGAGAAACTTCAACGTTTAGAGAGCGAGAAGACTCTTCGATGGACGAAGCGGAAGTATCAATCAGACGATCTGATAGGCGCGTTTATGGTCCATGCGGCAACGGATGACAGCAAGCTGAATCTGCAAATAGCGGAGGATGCCGATCGCCTTGGCATATTGGTTAACGTGGCCAGCAACGGCGAGGCCGGAACGTTTATCAACCCGACGGTGCTGCGACGGGGAAGGCTTACGCTGGCTGTATCCACATCAGGAGCAGGGCCGATGGCCGCACGCGAGATACGCGACGAGCTCGAAGACCAGTTCGGGCCTGAGTATGAGGACTATTTGGATTTTTTATATAGGATGCGTTCGATGATCAGGGAAGAGGTGGAGTCCGCTGACGCACGCAGGCGGCTTTTGCACAAGGCATACCGCATGGATATGCTCGGAGAGATTCGCCGCGGAGGTTATGAGCCCTGGAGTGCGGACAAGATCAAGCAGTGGATTGCGAATAATCAGGAGGAATGAAAGATGCGTACAATCGTAGTTGGCAGTAGACAAAGTGCTCTGGCACTGACACAGACAGGACAGGTTATTGATGACTTAAAGCGTTTAGCCAAGGAGCACGGTTTGGACTATGACTTCACCGTCAAAAAAATCGTCACGAAGGGCGACCGCATACTGGATGTTACGCTCTCCAAGGTAGGCGGCAAAGGATTGTTTGTCAAAGAAATCGAGCAGGCGATGATGGACGGCGAGATTGATATGGCGGTTCACAGCATGAAGGACATGCCTTCCGTTCTGCCCGAAGGTTTGGTGTCCGGCGCGGTGCCGGAAAGAAAGGATCCTCGTGATTGCCTGATCTCCAAAGAAGGAACAACGCTGGATGACCTTCCTGCAGGTGCCAAGGTGGGAACAAGCAGTCTGCGCCGGTCCAGTCAGCTCAAGGCCTACCGGCCGGATCTGCAGATCGAATGGATTAGGGGGAATATCGATTCTCGCATTCGCAAAATGGAGGACGGTGAATTTCAGGCCATCATTCTGGCGACCGCCGGTCTTCAGCGTATGGGCTGGGAGGACCGGATCACGTCGTACTTGCCGATTGAAATTAGCCTGCCAGCCGTCGGCCAGGGCGCACTTGGAATTGAATGCCGCGAAAACGATGCAGATCTGCTGCATTTGCTCTCTCTTTATAATGATGAGGTTACTGCACGAACCGTTGCGGCGGAGCGCAAGTTTCTAAGCGAGCTTAACGGAGGATGCCAGGTGCCTATCGGAGCTTACGCCGTCCTGAAGAATGTGGATGCCGGAGATTCCCGCGGAGAACAAAACGTTATACAATTAACAGGAATGGTAGGTTCTCCTGACGGCGAAATCATACTGAAGGAAAGCGCCGAAGGAACCGACCCTGAATCGCTCGGAGTGGAAGTGGCTGAAAAGCTGAAAGCTAAAGGAGCGGAGAAGATACTGGCACAAGTTAGGGGCTGAGGGGATGGCAGGCAAGGTTTATCTGGTGGGAGCAGGACCGGGCGATGCACGCCTGATTACGATTAAAGGCAAGGAATGCATTGAAAAAGCGGATGTCGTGGTGTATGACCGATTAGCTAGTCCTCGGCTGCTGCGATGGATGAAACCCGGAGCGGAGAAGGTCTATGTAGGCAAGCTTCCGGATCGGCATACGATGAAACAGGAGCAGATCAATCAGCTGCTGGTTGATTATGCTTTGGAAGGCAAGACAGTTGTCCGTTTAAAGGGCGGCGATCCAACGATCTTCGGAAGAGTGGGTGAAGAAGCGGAGCTGTTATACCGTCATGGCATCATGTACGAAATTGTGCCGGGGATCACCTCGGCGATCAGTGTTCCGGCTTATGCCGGGATTCCCGTGACGCATCGTGACCATGCTTCGTCATTATCGATAATTACCGGCCACGAAAGTCCCGAAAAGCTGGACCGAATGATTCAATGGGACAAGGTTACCAATGCAACGGGAACTTTGATTTTTATGATGGGTGTGGCGAAAATCGGTTATATCAGTCGTCAGCTGATCAAGCACGGCCGACCGCCGGAAACCCCTGTGGCACTTATTAGATGGGGAACCCGGGCAGAGCAGGATACGCTGACGGGGACACTGGCGGACATCGAGGACAGAGTCAAGGCAGTGGATTTTCAGCCGCCTGCGGTTATCGTTGTTGGACAGGTGGTGCTTCAGCGGGAGCACCTGAAGTGGGCGGAACGGCTGCCCCTCTTCGGCAAAAGAATACTGGTCACAAGGACGCGAAGCCAGGCCAGTGCTTTGGTATCCCAAATCGAAGAGCTGGGCGGAGAGCCTTATGAGTTTCCCGTCATCGAAACCGTCATGCCTTCGAAGAGCGAGAGGCTTGCCGGAATTCAACAAGCACTGGACAAGCTGAGTACGTATGACTGGGTATTTTTCACCAGCGTGAACGGAGTCGAATTCTTTTTCCGCCACCTGAAGGAGAACGGTCGCGATATTCGCGCCTTAGCCTCTGCGCGCATCGTCGCGGTTGGCCCCGCAACAGCCCATGCTCTTGGAAAATACGGTGTAGTGGCTGAAGTTATCAAAGAACGTTATCAGGCGGAAGGCCTTATCGATGCTTACGGTTCAGAGCTCCAGCCCGGTCAGCGCGTGCTGCTGCCACGCGGCGATCTGGCACGCAAGTGGCTGCCGGAGAAGCTGACGGAAATGGGACTGAACGTGACGGAAGCCGTGATCTATGAGAACGTGTTGTGCGGCGAGGACGATGATGAGCTGTTGAAGCTGCTTGAAGATGGAGGCATTCACGCCGTTACGTTCACCAGTTCATCTACGGTTACCAATCTGCTGAAGGTGCTGAAGGGGATGGGCGTGGAAGATCCAGTCGAACTGTTGAAAGGTTCGACGATTGCTTGCATCGGACCATTAACCGCGCAGACGGCTGAAGAAGCCGGACTGCACGTATCCCTCCTCGCCGAGGAAGCGACGGTCGACAGTCTGGTTAAGGCCTTATGCATTTGGAACGAGAACGATCCACGCCGTGTTGCGCCATAATATCCATAATCTCTTATATACATGAACGAAATTACATCATTTGGAGGTATACGTCATGAGTTTTCCAATCGTACGCCATCGTCGGCTGCGTCAAAATGCCGGCATTCGCAGCATGGTCCGCGAGACCGTGCTTCATACGGAGGATCTGGTTCAGCCGATCTTCGTGACCTATGGCAATGGTGTGAAATCCGAGATTTCCTCCATGCCAGGCGTCTATCATTTTTCGCTTGACACCTTGAAAGAGGAAGTAGACGAAATCGTAAGTCTAGGCATTCCTGCTGTGCTCCTGTTCGGAATCCCCGAGACGAAAGACAGCGTGGGCACATCCGGTTTCGCGGATGACGGGATTGTCCAAGAGGCTACCCGTCTCATCAAGTCGTGGCATCCCGATCTTCTGGTGATTGCTGATACGTGCCTATGCGAATTTACCGACCACGGCCACTGCGGTATGGTGCATACCTTTGAGCGTGACGGCCACACCTGTGGCGATGTATTAAACGACGAGTCGCTGGAGCTGCTCGTTCGTACAGCTGTTTCCCAGGCCAAAGCTGGAGCCGATATTATTGCACCTTCCAATATGATGGATGGTTTTGTCCAAGCCATTCGTTCCGGTCTTGACGAAGCCGGATTTTATAACGTGCCGATCATGTCTTACTCCGTTAAGTACGCTTCGGCCTTTTACGGACCCTTCCGTGAGGCTGCCGATTCCGCTCCGCAATTCGGCGACCGCAAAACTTATCAGATGGATCCGGCCAATGTGAGAGAGGCGCTTCGCGAGGCGGAGACGGACGTGCTGGAAGGCGCCGATATGCTGATGGTGAAACCGGCTATGGCCTACCTTGATGTTGTCAGATTGCTGAGAGACCAGTTTGATCTGCCAATTGTTGCATACAACGTGAGTGGTGAGTATTCCATGATTAAAGCGGCTGCTCAGCAGGGATGGATCAGTGAGCAGGCGATTGTGATGGAGCTGCTGACCGGGATGAAGCGTGCCGGTGCGGACATTATCATTACGTATTTCTCGAAGGACGCAGCACGCTGGATGCGCAGCTAGTAACCATTAACGATGAAAGAGTTAGGAGTGCATACGATGAGCCAAGATTTGCGAAAAGAAGATTTGTCGCGTTCTGCTTTTGAAGAAGCGAAGTTATATATTCCCGGCGGTGTCAACAGTCCGGTACGTGCGTTTAAGTCTGTTGGACTAACCCCGATTTATATCGATCGCGGAGAAGGCAGCCGGGTATATGATATCGATGGCAACAGCTTTATCGATTATGTCGGTTCCTGGGGGCCGCTGATTATGGGTCACGCGCATCCTGAGGTTGTTGAAGCGCTTCAGGAGACAGCTGCCAAGGGGACCAGCTTCGGTGCTCCAACCCTATTGGAAACGAAGATGGCGAAGCTCGTCTGTGAACGTGTGCCGTCGATCGAGGTGGTGCGGATGGTGAATTCCGGTACGGAAGCAACCATGAGCGCCATTCGTCTAGCGCGCGGATATACAGGACGCAGCAAAATCATTAAATTCGAGGGCTCCTATCATGGCCACGCCGACAGCCTTCTGATCAAAGCGGGATCGGGCATCGCAACGCTTGGACTTCCTGATAGTCCGGGTGTGCCAGAAAGCGTTGCTTCCAACACCATTGCGGTTCCTTATAACGATCTGGAATCGGTACAGCTTGCCTTCGAGCGGTTCGGCGAAGAGATTGCAGCCGTTATTGTTGAGCCCGTGGCAGGCAATATGGGCGTGGTCCCTCCGCAGCCAGGATTCCTGGAAGGTCTTCGCAAGGTCACTTCTGATTATGGCAGCGTGCTTATTTTTGACGAGGTGATGACCGGATTCCGCGTTGATCTGAACTGCGCGCAAGGCCGTTATGGCGTTACACCGGATTTGACATGCTTGGGCAAGGTGATTGGCGGCGGTCTGCCAGTCGGTGCTTATGGAGGCAAGCGTGAGCTGATGGATCAGATTGCTCCGGCAGGACCGATCTATCAAGCAGGAACGTTAAGCGGTAATCCGCTCGCCATGGCGGCTGGTTACACCACCCTGAAGCTGCTGACGCCTGCCGTCTATGAACAGCTCGAGGAGCGGGGAGCCCGTCTTCAGGCAGGATTTGAGCGTAACGCTCAGGAATTCGGTATCCCGCTTACGATTAACCGGATCGGCTCCATGGTATGTCCATTCTTCACGAATACGCCGGTCGTCAATTTTGATACGGCGAAGACTAGTGACCTGGATCGTTTCCGTCGTTATTTTGCAGCGATGGTACAAGAGGGAGTCAGCGTACCTCCTTCCCAGTTCGAGGGCATGTTTATCTCTGGCGCTCATACGGTAGAAGATATCGATGCTACCATTGAAGCCAACTACAACGCCTTCAAAAGCCTATGAGTTACGGGGGAAATTGGAGCAAACGCGGCGAATGGCTGGAGCTGACGCCGGGTAAGGCGCTATTGAGTCTGCCGGATCGGAACGAAGCCGCTGCCAAGTGGCTTATGGAAACGGTCGGTATGCCCGAGAAGCTGTATCGTAAGCTTCGTCATGAACAGGGGATACAATGGAGAGGGGATCGGCTTCGGCTGGTCCTTTTTCCTTATCGGGATTACGGCATCGAACCGAGATGGCAGGAGCTTGATGTATTGTATGAGGACGATTTTTGCCTGGTTGTGAACAAACCGGCCGGTATGGCGGTCCATCCGGACAACGAGAGCCGCGAGACGACCCTGAATCATGCGGTTGCCGCATATTACGAAGCCGAAGGCATCCATACGGCAGTCCGGCATATTCATCGGCTGGATAAGGATACAACAGGTCCCGTACTGTATGCCAAGAACGAATATGCGCAGCTAAAGCTTGACGAGGACATGCGGGAGAAGAAGATCGTCCGGATATACGCGGCTATCGTTCAGGGGAGGGTCTCTCAGGATCTGAAGAGAATCGATCTGCCGATAGGCAAAGACCGCTATCATTCAAGCCGTCGGAGAGTTTCATTAACCGGGCAGGCTGCAATCACGCATATTCTATCATCCGAGGTGTATCCGAAAGCCAGCCTGCTGCAAATTCGACTGGAAACCGGCCGGACGCATCAGATCCGGGTGCATCTAAGTCATATGGGACACCCGCTTCTGGGAGATTCCTTATACGGAGGACCAGGGGCGTTTCCGCGCCAAGCGCTGCATGGCGAACGTCTGCTATTTACTCATCCTTTCTCGGGCGAGGATATTGAGGTGAATGCACCCTGGCCTCTGGATATGTTGGAGTTAAGAGAGCGAATCATAGAGACATCGGACCGGTAAGAAATTTTGCAAGATCCTGAATGAACCTGTAACTTTCACGCACAATTCGCAAAAAAGTCATGCTCTCCTATTTTCGGCATATAGATAAATTGAGTGGCAAAACTTAGGCTCATGCCGTGATAACAGATCACGGATAGTATATGCCAAAAAGGAGGACATTCCCGTGTTTGACCAGTCCTACGGATTGCGGTTCGATATTTACGAGCGTATTAATTTAACGGAAGATTTGCCGGGAATCGAAGAATTGGAAGAGGCGGAGTTGATCCCGCATATTCAGGTGATCAGTCAGCAGGACCAGGCTACGCTTCGGGGTCATCTGCTTCTTGCAGGCCTGTATAAAGGTGACACCGAAGCAGGAGAGACGGAGCCGCTCGAACACTGGATCCCGGTTGAAATCACGGTCCCGATGAACCGGGTATCATCATTGGATGACATCGCGGTCGAGATCGAGAATTTTGACGTGGATTTGTTATCCAAACGCAGCTTGAACATTACAGGGGTTCTGTCGCTCAAAGGAATTCAGGCGGCGGCTCCGGGAGCCCGTGACCAAGTATGGGCCAATGAGGAATTCACAGTGGTACATGCTCCTGAAGCGACTGATTTGTATTCGAACGGGGAGCAGCAGTTCGCAGCCAACCCGTACGACCAGCTTCATGGCAGCGGTGCTCATACAGACGCTAACTCGCCTTCTCCTTCTTACTTCAACGAGGCTCAGACCAGAGCCCAAGAGTTCGGGACGGATGCGCGCACACAGCAGTATCTGGAATCCTGGGTGCAGTATGAGAACCAAACACGGGATTCACAGGACTCAGCAGACAGCACCATTAGCATTTCTAATTCGCCTGAAGCTCGGGATACGGTCGAATATGCCTTACATAATGAGACGGAAGCTCAGGCAGCTGAGTCGTCGATTCCAAGTGTATGGCAATTCGAACGGGCTTCGGTCCAGCCCGAGCCGGAGCAAGAAGATCCAGCAGCCGGTTTTCCGGGTGTCATTGAGCGTAAGGGTGAAGAAGTGGAAGCCGTTCCGGTACTGGAATCACCGGAAACGGAGGAAGTGCAGCCTGTTTTTGCTGAGGAAGAATTCCCTTCGGAGGATATGGATGATATAACGGAAGAGGTTTCCATTAAAGCCGAAGAGGTTCCGACCAAGCCGGAGTTAAAGGTGGCCTTCAACACGAAGAACAGCAGCACAACCAGCGCATCGGGCGTAGGCTTCTCTTCGTTGCTTCAATCGAGCAGAACGGTTCAGGATCAAGCCGCTCGGGACGAGGAAGAAGAGACGGAGGAATTGGTTGACTCCGCAACGGCCGAGGAGGTGGAGTGGAAGAGTCTGTTCCTGGGTAACCGCCGTGAGGAAACGCCTTTCCGCAAGGTCCGGATGTGCATTGTGCAGCGTGAGGAGACGCTTGACGTGATTGCCGAGCGTTATCAACTGACGCCGCGAGAGCTTTTGTTATATAACCGCATGTCCGAGCAGAATGTGGAAGAAGGCCAGGTATTATACATTCCCCAGTAATCAGCGGAGGAAGCGATCGCGTAAGAACAAGCAGGTCAAGGTAGGATATCCTTGGCCTGTTTTTTGTGTTTGGCGGGGAGTCGGTTAGAAGAAGAGGGGAATCGGACGAGCCGGGGCTTCTTTTTACAATGTATTAGCATTAATTTGGATCGACAGGTATGATGTCTAAATCGTTCGGAAACACTCGAAATATTGACTATATGCAACAACCACGGTATATTTGAATAGTATATGTACAGGTATTCCTAAAGCTAGAACAACGTTGAACGGGAAGAGTAGGAAGGTATGGCCTTCAGAGAGCGGAATTGCTAACAAGCGCTGTGAGATTCCGCAGGAACCAGCTTGCCGAAGTCGCCCCGGAGTTGCGGACTTGAGATAGAGTAGGGATCGATCGCTACCCTGGTTAGAGTTCGCCGGCCGCAGCCGTTATCTGTGTAAAGTGTCGTGCTTGATCGCAGGCCTTTCATGTTCTGCATGGGAGGACTCGATTCATGAATGATTATAAGCGCGAAACAAAGGTGGTACCGCGAGAGAACAGTCTTTCGTCCTTTGAGGACGAAGGGCTTTTTTTGTTTCACGCAAACATGGATATCCATGGCCACGCCCGGAGGCTAAAACGTTACGGGTTGGCAAAACTGATTAACAGTATCGGAGGTACGAAAATATGGATCAAAAACAAAACCAATCCCAGTTAGACATGCCGACGACGTATGATCCGAAGGCAGCCGAACAAAAATGGTATCCGTACTGGAAGGAAGGCGGCTTCTTTGAAGCTGGCAAACGACCGGACGCGGAGCCGTATACGATTGTTATTCCTCCACCAAACGTTACGGGAATGCTTCACATCGGCCATGCCCTTGACTTTACGCTGCAGGATATCCTGATTCGCGTAAAGCGGATGCAGGGCTATGATGCGTTGTGGCTGCCGGGTTCTGACCATGCGGGCATCGCCACGCAAACCAAGGTTGAGCAGAAGCTTCGCGAAGAAGGCGTTACCCGCTACGATCTGGGACGTGAAAAATTCCTGGAGAAAGTGTGGGAATGGAAGGATCTATATGCGAATACGATCCGTGACCAATGGTCCAAGATCGGCCTGTCCCTCGATTACTCCAGAGAGCGTTTCACGCTCGACGAGGGGTTGTCGGAAGCGGTTCGGGAAGTATTCGTCAAGCTCTATGATAAGGGGCTTATATATCGCGGCAAACGCATTATCAACTGGGACCCGGCTGCTCGCACGGCTTTGTCCGATATCGAAGTGGAGTACAAAGAGGTCAACGGCCATTTGTACCACTTGCAATACCCGCTCAAAGACGGCAGCGGCTCCATTACCGTAGCAACCACCCGCCCGGAGACCATGCTTGGCGATACGGCGGTAGCCGTTCATCCGGAAGATGAGCGCTATAAAGACATGATCGGCAAGACATTGGTCCTGCCTATTGTCGGCCGAGAAATTCCGGTTATTGCCGATGAGTATGTGGAGAAGGATTTCGGCAGCGGAGCGGTTAAAATTACGCCGGCCCATGATCCGAATGACTTCGAAATGGGTCTGAGACATGATCTGCCGCAAATCACCGTGATGGATGAATCCGGGACGATGAATGAATTTGCCGGCAAGTACCAGGGTCTTGACCGAGCAGAATGCCGCAAGCAGATCGTAAGCGACATGAAGGAATCGGGCGTGCTGCTTCGCATCGAAGATCATGTTCATCAGGTTGGCCATAGCGAAAGATCCGGCGCCGTTGTCGAGCCGTATCTGTCGACGCAGTGGTTTGTTAAGATGCAGCCGCTTGCGGAAGCAGCCGTTACTGCGCAGAAATCCGGCAAGGGCGTAAATTTCGTGCCTGACCGGTTCGAGAGAACCTACCTGCATTGGATGGAGAATGTGCGCGATTGGTGCATCTCTCGTCAATTGTGGTGGGGCCACCGGATTCCGGCCTGGTATTCCGAATCCACGGGCGAAGTGGTTGTTGCCATGAATGAAGAGGAAGCGCGCGCGAAGCTTGGCAAGGACGATCTGAGACAGGATGAGGATGTGCTGGATACCTGGTTCAGCTCGGCATTGTGGCCGTTCTCGACCATGGGCTGGCCGAATCTGGACAGTGAGGATTTCAAACGTTATTATCCGACAAGCGTTCTCGTAACGGGTTATGATATTATTCCGTTCTGGGTTTCGCGGATGATTTTCCAAGGGCTTGAATTTACGGATCAAATGCCGTTCAAAGATACGCTTATCCATGGTCTGGTTCGGGATAGCGAAGGCCGCAAGATGTCCAAGTCGCTCGGCAATGGTATCGATCCGCTCGAGGTTATCGAACAGTATGGCGCAGATGCCATGCGTTATATGATATCGACCGGCAGTACGCCGGGTCAGGATCTTCGATTCCGCTGGGAACGTGTGGAACAAGCGCGTAACTTCGCGAACAAGATCTGGAATGCGTCACGTTTTGCACTCATGAATCTGGAGGGCTTCACGGCGGCGGATATCGACATTTCCGGAGAGCTGGGAACGGCCGACCGTTGGATTTTGCATCGTCTGAACGAAACTTCCCGCGACATTACGCGTCTAATTGATGCCTACGAATTTGGCGAAACCGGTCGACTTCTCTACAATTTCATCTGGGATGATCTGTGTGACTGGTATATTGAATTTGCTAAGCTGTCCCTGTACGGCGAGGATCAAGCGGCCAAGAAAAAGACGCAGTCGGTGCTTGCCTATGTGCTGGACCGCACGATGCGCTTGATCCACCCGTTCATGCCGTTCATCTCCGAAGAGATCTGGCAGCATTTGCCGCATGAAGGAGAGACGGTGATGCTGGCTTCATGGCCGACCTATGATGAAGCATTTGAGAATGCGGAAGCCGTTACCGAAATGAACCTGCTGATGGATGTCATCCGTGCTGTACGTAACATCCGGGCGGAAGTAAACGTACCGATGAGCAAAAAAGTAGAACTCCAGTTGAAGCCGGTAAGCGAGCAAATTGCCGGCATCATCGATCGCAATGCGGATTATATTCGCCGCTTTTGCAACACGTCGGAGTATCAATCCTCCCTTGCGCTTGAGGCGCCGGATAAGGCGATGACCGCCGTGGTAACAGGTGTTGAAATGTATCTGCCGCTTGCCGGGTTGATCGATATCGCTCAGGAGATCACGCGTCTGGAGAAGGAAATTCAGCACTTGAACAGCGAAGTCGAGCGTGTGGAGAAGAAGCTGAACAATCCTGGTTTCGTATCGAAAGCACCTGAAAAGGTGATTGAAGAAGAACGGGCGAAGCTTGCGGATTACTCGGACAAACGCAGTAAAGTGATTGCGCGCATCGAAGAACTGAGAGGCTAAAGGGCAAGATGAATCTGGACCAGAAGGTGAGAACGATGGTTGATCATTCGGCAGCTGCAGTGGCAGCTCCGTTCCATACCTATGAGGAAGCGGTAGCTTGGATCAACGGGCTGATTCCGTTTGGAATCCGCCCGGGCATGGATAGAATTCAGCGATTGATGGAGCTTCTCGGCCATCCGGAGCGGCGGTTAAAATTTATTCACGTGGCCGGAACGAATGGAAAAGGCTCCACATGCGCTTTTTTAACAAAGGTTCTGCTTCAAGGGGGATTCACGGTTGGCACCTACACGTCTCCCTATATTACGAAGTTTACCAATCGGTTTCAGTATAACGGCGAGGACATACCGGAAGAGACGCTGCTTGAACTCGCTAATCGCTTAGAGCCGCTTGTAGCCGAAATTGCGGGCTCCGGGCTCGGATCGCCCACCATGTTTGAGGTGTCCACCGCCCTTGCGATACTGTATTACGCCGAGGTATCTTATCCGGACGTGGTGGTATGGGAGACGGGACTTGGCGGTCGTCTGGACGTGACCAATATCGTTCATCCCATCATTTCGGTGATCACGAATATCGGAATGGACCATACCGACGTTCTGGGTGATACCATTCAGGAGATCGCCACGGAAAAGGCTGGCATTATCAAGCCTGGAGTTCCTGTGGTGAGCACGGTAACTCAGCCGGAGGCTGTCGATATTCTGAAACAAACGGTAGCCAAAAACCGTACAAGTCTCTATCTCGTAGATGAACAATTCTCCTATGAGCGGCTGCGTGGGAACGAAGAAAGCCAGACTTTCCGTTTTAAGGGTCCGTTCCGGGACATGGATCTGGACATCTCGATGCAGGGTGAGCACCAATGCACCAATGCCGCGCTTGCGATGATGACGCTGGAAGTGCTTCGCCAGTATATGGCTTTCATCGTGGATGAAGAAGAACTGCGTACAGGGTTTAAGGATACTTTCTGGGCGGGAAGACTGGAACAAGTGCAGTCCTCCCCGCGGATTGTTCTCGATGGTGCGCACAACCCCGAAGGGGCTGAAACCTTGGCCAAAAGCTTGCCGCAGATCTATAAGTATCGGAAACTGAACTTAATGATGGGAATGCTGGCAAATAAGCATCATGAATCGTATTTGCAGCATATACTGCCAATAGTGGATACGCTTATCCTGACTGAACCGGATTTCCGGAAGAAACTGGACGCCAAGGCGCTTGGTGACATCGTAGAGCAGGTAAGGGAGAAATACGCCAAACATACACTGCAAATCATCATAGAACCAAATTGGAAAAACGCACTTGAAGAGTTGAAGTCACGGACGGAAGCGGAGGATCTTGGGGTGGTGTCGGGCACGTTGTACCTGATTGCCGACGTGCGTTCCAACCTCCTGGGCCTTTCCGATTCTGAAAAAGGTTGGTGATATCTGTTGAATACATCGGAACATGTTCATTTTATAGGAATTGGCGGCTACGGGATGAGCGCCATTGCAAGAGTTATGCTGGAGATGGGTTATAAAGTCACGGGTTCTGACGTGGCATCGCAAGAATTGACAGAAAAGCTGGCGGCCAAGGGCGCCAAAATATACATTGGACATACCGCCGAGCAAGTCCAGGGCGCGGACCTTGTGGTTTACTCGACGGCATTGTCCCAAGACAACGTGGAGCGGGTCGAGGCAGAGAAGCTGAACATTCCTGTCCTTCACCGTGCGCAGATGCTGGCGCGTCTTCTGAACGAACGCAAAGGGGTTGCCGTAGCGGGTGCGCATGGTAAGACAACCACTTCATCGATGATTGCGCTCGTAATGGAAGAATGCGGCGTCGATCCGACGTTTATCACATGAACGTTGGCACGAATGCCAAAGCTGGTGAAGGCGAGCACGTGGTGGCCGAAGCGGACGAGAGTGACGGTTCATTCCTTCAGTACCACCCTTGGCTCGGCGTTGTTCTGAATATTGAGGCCGATCACCTGGAGAATTACGAAGGGGATTTCAATCGTCTCAAGGCAGCATATGTACAATTCCTCAGCCAAATCAAGGCAGACGGTACGGCCGTAGTTTGCGCGGACGATAACAACATTCAGGCGATTTTGCCTGACCTAAAATGCAATGTGACCACATACGGCATTCATGCGGATGCAGAGTATACGGCAACGAATCTGGTGCTCGGCGACCGTCACGTCAGCTTCACGATGCTTCATAACGGCATGGAGCTGGGTACCGTGGAATTGTCCGTACCGGGTAAACACAATGTCTACAACGCCATGGCTACGGTGATTTGCTGCTTGAAAGGCGGAATCTCGTTCGAAGCGATTGTAGAGGCCATCGTCAAGTTCAACGGAGCTAAGCGCCGCTTCCAGGTGCTGGGCGAAGCTGAAGGAATTCTGGTGATTGACGACTATGCGCATCATCCGACGGAGATCGAGGCTACGATCAGTGCCGCCAAAGCTACAGGCAAACGGATTATTGCCGTATTCCAGCCGCAGCGGTATTCGAGGACCTTTTTCCTTCTGGATGCGTTTAGCCGCGCATTCGGGGAAGCGGACGAGGTGATCATTACCGATATTTATTCTCCTGCCGGCGAGAAGCAGATCGAGGGTATCAGTTCCGGTAAGCTGGTGGAGCTGATTGTCCAGAACAGCAATGCCGGTGCCCGCTATTTGCCTACCAAAGAAGATGTCCTGAGCGATCTCAAAGGTCGCGTAAAAGAAGGCGATCTGGTTCTGACGATGGGTGCGGGCGATATTTGGAAGGTCGGCGCTGCTTTAGCGGAGTCTATTAAAGGCAAGAAGTAAATGGATTGCAAGCATGCTTTGCTGCTTCGATGCAGCAGGGGATTGCATGGGCTTTTGTCTTCGAACGGAGGCAAAGCAGCGGATCGATAAGTAGAATACAGGCTGATCAAGATACTTTCTTGATCAGCCTGTTTGTTTTGTTTTTCGCACACTCATAAGTTGCCAAGCTTGATCATATAGCTAGGTGTAGAAGGACAAGTGAGGTGTGTGGATATGAATAAAGCACGAATGACGATTCGCTTCGATCACGATCCGCCAAAAGATAGTCATAAGGATCATATGCGTGAGGAACGGGATTCGTATCAGAAAGTTCCCGCAAGGCGCAATGATCAAGTTGATGACCGTCATCTTGTATTCGACGAGTTTGACTCAACGACTGATCGGTTTACCGATGCGGGCAATTCGTTTGAACATAGGAGCAGCATGCAGCATGATCATCTGCGCGTTGTTCCGCCGCTCCGGGAGGAGGACACTCGGGATGTGAACGGACAAGATTGGAGAACATCGCGTCATACCCAATCCAGGGGGCGATTAGCTGAGGAAAGAAGACGTCTGGATCATGTTGAGGGCGGGTCGTTCGGTGACGGGCCTGATCCTGCCGATACATATGACGATATGCGTGAGGTTGAGGATCTTTACGATCTTCATGATGACGCGTATTCCGGAAGTGTGGGCTCCGGCGCAAACGATTCGAATTGGAATCTCGGGCCCGAGAAGGATCTATATGAGTCACCTGCCGATGATTACGGTTATTATCGCTCGCGCAAGCCTACCTCCTTCTGGAAAATGGCTGTATCTGTGACCGCGGCTGTTGTGACGGGTTTGCTGTTTGGGTATATGGTGCTGTCCATGTTTAACGGCGGTAATGAAGGTGAAGACCCTACATCGGGGCAGCTTGGAAGCAATGACGCAGTTAATCAAGCACCGGCTGACTCTTCCGGGGGAACGGGGGCATCACTCGCACCCGGTTCAACTGAATCGGCAGTACACGTTCCGGGTCAAATTTTTTATATGCTTCAGTACGGTGTATTCAGCACGCCGGAACGGGCAGAGCAGGCGAAAGGGGAGCTGCTGCAGTCCGGTATTGCGGCTGGGGGAGATTTGGATGAGGAGAACCGGGTGTACGCCGGCGTATCACCAGACCGCGAGCAGGCCAAGCTGCTCAGCAATCAGCTTAAAGCCGAAGGCGTCGAATTATACGTGAGAGAAATCGCGCTGCCTAATATAGAGTCAGCTGCCTTTGCGGGCGAGGAGCAGACGCTGACGGACTATTTCACGATAAGCGGGGAGCTTGTGTCGGAGTTGAGTACGCTATCGGCATCGCTGCTGGGGCAGCAGGAGGCGGGCGCGGTGGCGTCAGAGAGTATGACTGCAATCACAAATCTGCACCAGCAGTGGATCCAATCGATGAAGCTGCTGTCCGCCGGCTTGGGTCCGGAGACCGGGGCAGTACTGCCGGCGATGGAGCAATCCATGAACAGTTCGATCACAGCGCTCTCCGAATATAACAAAAACCAATCCAAGGGGCATTTGTGGGAGATTCAAACGGGCATGATGAACTATGTCATGGGCCAAAAGAAACTCCTGGATGGCCTATAAATTCAAATTTACGTCAAATCCGGCTCGGAACTGGAAATAGTTCCCCCTGCCGGATTTCTGTTTGTATTGCTTATCGATTCACCGTATAATAATTAGGGTGTCAAAATATGGCGAGGGAAGAGGATGCATGAAGAAAAACAAAGGAATGCTCATCTTGTTTTTGCTGCTGGGGTGGCTGACGGGAACTTGGCTGGCCAAGGCGCTTCAACCTGTTAAGGCTTTGTCGTTTTTAACGTCAACTACACCGATTAAGTGGTCGCCTAGCGCTGATTTTGACATTATTCGTTATGACATTAACCTTGAACTTAACTTTTGCCTGCTCAGTCTGCTTGGCATTATAGCAGCGCTTTGGTTATACCGCAGGCTCTAAGACATGACAAAGGAGATTATCCCCCTTGAATGAGAAGAGAAACCGCCGTATCATATTGGCCTCCACCTCTCCTCGGCGTCAGGAATTGATTGCCTCCCTTCGTATCCCATTTGAGATTATGCCTAGTGAAGCTGACGAGGACACCCCGCATGGGTGGTCGCCAGAGCGAATTGTGGAGTCACTGGCACTACGTAAAGCGGAAGCGGTTCTCCGAAAGCTGACGGATGATCCGGGAGATGGTATCATTGTGGGAAGCGACACGATTGTAGTTGTCGATGATCTTGTCCTCGGGAAACCGGAGGATCATGCTGATGCGGCAAGGATGTTGTCCATCCTTCAAGGACGGGCTCACCTCGTGTACACGGGCGTGGCTTGTGTCGACCGGGAATCTAGTCGTACTAAGGTCGCTCATCGTGTGACAACCGTAAAGATGAAATCGTTAAGTGATGACGCGATCGCGGCTTATGTAAAGAGCGGGGAACCTGCTGACAAAGCGGGCTCGTATGCGATTCAAGGCTTGGGTGCAACCATCGTGGAAGGAATCGAAGGCGACTATTTTAACGTTGTCGGCCTGCCGCTTTCTCTGCTGTCCGACATGCTGTCTGAAATGGGGATGGATGTACTCACCGATTCATAGATATAGAACAACGGTATCCGAAATGTAGGGAATCCTGAGGTTTCGGATACCTGCTGATTTAAATCTTAGAAAAGAGGGGAATATATGGAGTCGCCAACGCTATTGCTGCGCGACATCCCCCATGATGAACGACCAAGAGAGCGCATGATGCAATATGGGGCGAGCGCTTTAAGCCATGCAGAATTGCTGGCGATATTGCTTCGGACCGGAACCCGCCAGGAATCTGCCGTACATATAGCCCAGCGGCTGCTGGGGGAAGCAGGCGGCATCCGGCAGCTCGTTGATCTTAGCATTGAGGAAATTACGCAAATCAAAGGAATTGGAACCGCTAAGGCTGTTCAGCTGAAGGCTGGCATCGAGCTTGGACGGCGCTTGGCCGCATCGAGACATGTAGAGCCGGTTATTATTCGCAGTCCGCATGACGCGGCAGAACTGCTCAGTGAACAGATGCGCTATTTACAGAAAGAGCATTTTGTCTGTGTATTTTTAAATACGAAAAATCATGTCATTGCCCAGGAAACGTTATCGATGGGAAGCCTTAATGCTTCCATCGTTCATCCCCGCGAGGTGTTCAGAGCGGCCATCAAATGCAGCAGTGCATCCCTGGTGTGCGCGCACAACCATCCTAGCGGAGATCCGACGCCCAGCCCGGAAGACATATCGCTGACTGCACGCTTAGTGGAGGCAGGACAGATTGTCGGGATCGACGTACTGGATCATCTGATCATTGGGGACGGATCGTTTGTAAGTTTGAAGGAACGGGGCTTGATGTAATATAATAGTTCAGATTGACGAAGAAAGGGAGATACATCATGTTAGGTGGTTTTACGAAAGATTTGGGAATCGATTTGGGGACGGCAAATACGCTGGTTTATGTTCGTGGGAAAGGAATTGTCGTAAGAGAGCCTTCCGTGGTTGCTCTGCGTACAGATACGAAGAGCATTGAAGCCGTTGGTGAATCGGCTAAGAAAATGATTGGACGCACACCAGGCAACATTCGTGCCATTCGTCCGATGAAGGACGGCGTCATCGCTGATTTTGATACAACGGCTACGATGATTAAATACTTTATTCGTCAAGCACAGAAGCAGCGTTCCATATTCCCCCGTCATCCGAACGTGATGGTATGCGTGCCTTCCGGCATTACGGCGGTAGAGCAGCGTGCGGTGGAAGATGCTACCAAGCAAGCGGGAGCACGCGAAGCTTACACGATCGAGGAGCCTTTTGCAGCTGCAATCGGTGCCGATTTGCCTGTGTGGGAACCTACGGGCAGCATGGTCGTTGACATCGGCGGAGGTACGACCGAGGTTGCGGTCATTTCGCTTGGCGGTATTGTAACCAGCCGCTCTGTACGCGTTGCAGGCGATGAGATGGATGAGTCTATTATCTCCTATATCAAACGTCAATATAACTTGATGATCGGTGAGCGCACATCCGAGCTGCTTAAGATGGAAGTCGGTTCCGCCATGCCGCTGGAGACCGTGGAAACGATGGAAATTCGCGGCCGTGACTTGGTGACGGGGCTGCCGAAGACGATCACCATTACTTCGGATGAGATTAGCGAAGCGTTGGCAGATACCATTAATGCGATTGTTGAAGCGGTAAAGGTTACGCTTGAGAAATGTCCTCCGGAGCTTGCTGCGGATATTATGGACCGGGGCATCGTGCTTACGGGAGGCGGCGCATTGCTTCGCAACCTGGACAAGCTGCTCGCCGAAGAGACCGGCATGCCGGTGATCGTTGCAGAGAATCCGCTGGATTGCGTAGCCATTGGTACAGGTAAAGCGCTCGAGAACATTCACCTGTTTAAATCCCGGAGCAGCTCTGCCGTCCGTTCTAAACGGTAGAAACCGAATAGAAGTGTAAACCCCTAATGTTGGGAGAGAAAACAGTAAGTTAGAGGGTGTTGCAACTGTTTAAGCTGCTAGGCAATAAGCGTTTGTTTATTATGCTCATCGGGCTGGTAGCGTTTATCGCTATTATGGGGTTTACGCTCGGCCCGAGAGCTTCTTTATCTTGGCCTGAAAAATTCGTCAAGGATACGGTCGGTTTTGTGCAAAGTGTGTTTTATAAGCCCGCTGCCTATATAGCGGGTTTCTTTGAAGATGTGCGGAACATGAAGGCAATCTATGAAGAGAATGAGGAGCTGCGGAGAGCCGTGGCTCAATATTCTCGAGAGAGTGCGAATTACAACACGATGAAAGCTAATTACGAGAAGCTTCAAGAATTACAAGGTTTTACAGAGAACCAGAAAAATCGTTATAAATATGAATACCGTACTGCCCAGGTGCTAAGTGTTAATTCGGACCCCAATAATCGGACACTTGTCGTCGATCTGGGAGAGCGCGATGGGGTTCGTCCCAACATGTCGGTCACGACAGTGGACGGCATGGTCGGCATTATTAGCAACGTCAGCAATTTCACCTCAACGGTGAAGCTGTTGACAACGATGGACGCTCAGGATCCGAATCCACAGCCGATTTCGGTAACGGCGATCGGGAAAGAGGATAAAACGTTTGGCGTGGTTGAGAGCTATGATGAGAAGACCAACACGCTGCTCATGACGCGAATTTCGGAAGATGATCCGATTAAGGAAAAAGATAAGATCATTTCATCCGGTGCCGGAGGAGTTATTCCACAAGGTATGATCATAGGTGAAGTCATAAGCGTTCAGACGAGCCAATACGGTCAAAGCAGAACGGCTACGATCGAACCGGCGGCCAAGTTTGATGACTGGAAATATCTGATCATCGTCTTTACCCCTGAGGAGCCGAAATGATGGCGCGTAAACAAATT
The DNA here is from genome assembly GCF_049893405.1 of Paenibacillus sp. Dod16. NCBI lineage: Bacteria > Bacillati > Bacillota > Bacilli > Caryophanales > Paenibacillaceae > Paenibacillus > Paenibacillus sp. Dod16. The sequence continues at coordinate 20,936 of NZ_JBNDYG010000069.1, read as the reverse complement.
CTCGTCCTGCTGCTGTTCGTGCTGTTTATTCTGCAGGGCACGGTGGTTTTCTGGTTAACGCCAAGCTCGCTGCAGCTTCAGATTTATCCTAATTTTGTGTTGGTTTGCTTGTTTTTTGTATCAATTTATTATCATCGCCACACGGGGCTGGTACTCGGACTCATATTCGGCATGCTTCACGATATCGTGTATTACGGCGAGATGATTGGCACTTATTCGTTCGCTATGGGCGTATCCGCATATCTGGTGGGACTTGTATTCAAGTCCCCGCGGGCGCCGCTGCCCATGATGATGACCATTGTCATTCTGGGGAGCCTGTTGTTTGACAGTACGCTTTTTGGCATATATAAGGTGTTTCGACTCAATCCGACTTCTTATAATTGGTCACTGCTTCATCATATGCTACCCAATCTCCTTGTTCATTTTGCCTTTGCTCTGGCGATTTACGTTCCTCTTCGCAAGCAGATTGAGTTGGTTACGAAGAATCAGAGAAGGAAGGCATCCTGAACCCTCCATTATGACATTTTACTAGACTAGCAGGAACTTGAAGGTTTGAGCGCGAAATGTATAGGGATGGGAGGGACAGGCTTATGGCTGTAAAATCCAATCATGTGACGATTAAGGGCATCAAAGATGGCCTGGTATTCCTGCTTGATGACCAGTGTGAGCTGGAGGAGCTGCTCGGCGAGCTGCGCTATAAGCTGGAGCACAGTCATCAGAATATTTTGACCGGACCTATCATTCATGTGGATGTGAAGCTGGGTTCCCGGAAAATTTCCGAAGAAGAGAAGCAGACGATTCTTGACATATTGAAGCAAAAGGGCAATCTGTTGATACGTAATGTGGAATCACCGCCGTTTGAGTCGGAGCTCATACCAGAGGAGAAGCTTACGCTTAAGACAGGGATGGTGCGTTCCGGACAGGTGCTGCATCATGACGGCGATCTCTTGTTCCTCGGGGATGTGAATCCCGGCGGAACCATAACGTGCACCGGTGATATCTACATATTGGGAGCTCTGCGCGGAACCGCGCATGCCGGTGTAGAGGGCAACGAGGAAGCGATTATAGCGGCTTCGTATTTTGCCCCTACCCAGCTCCGTATCTCCCAGATGATCAGCAGACCGCCGGATGAATGGGAGACGCGGGAAACGGTCATGGAATTTGCGTATTTGAAGGACGGTAGCATGGAGATCGATAAGATCAGCAACATCTCACGTTTGGGTCGGGATTTTAATGTGTTTAAAGGGGTGTAGAACATGGGAGAGGCAATCGTCGTAACTTCAGGTAAAGGCGGAGTCGGTAAAACGACGACATCGGCGAACATCGGCACAGCTCTGGCACTGCTCGGAAAAAAAGTGTGTCTGGTTGATACGGACATCGGTCTTCGTAATTTGGATGTCGTGATGGGCCTGGAAAACCGGATTATATACGATTTATGCGACGTTGCAGAAGGGCGATGCCGACTTAACCAGGCGCTGATCAAGGACAAGCGCTTCGATGAGCTGTATATGCTTCCTGCAGCCCAGACCAAAGACAAGAATGCCGTTTCTCCAGAGCAGGTGAAAGATATCGTACTTGAATTGAAAAAGGAATTCGAATACGTCATTATCGATTGTCCGGCTGGAATCGAGCAAGGATTTAAGAATGCCATTGCCGGCGCAGATAAAGCGATTGTGGTTACAACGCCCGAGAATGCGGCCGTGCGGGATGCGGATCGGATTATCGGCTTGCTGGAGAGCTCTCATGTAGAGTCTCCGAAGCTTGTTGTAAACCGGATTCGCCCGAACATGGTGAAATCCGGCGACATGCTGGAGATCGAAGATGTGCTGCAGGTGCTGAATATTGATCTGATCGGGATCGTCCCCGATGATGAAATGGTCATTAAAGCGGCCAATATCGGGGAGCCTACGGTGATGAATCCGGACTCTCAGGCAGCCATCGCCTATAGAAACATCGCCCGGCGTATCCTGGGTGATACCGTTCCTCTGATGCAAATCCATCAGAAAAAAGGAATGTTTACCAAATTCAAAAAGTTTTTTGGAATGGGTTAAAGACTTTAACGTGAACCGGTGCCGGGAGGCATCGGTTTTTTTGTTCTGTTCGCCTCTTCAATAGGGCTTGTTCTAAATATCTTTCATCTCCTCATAGGATAGAGTAAGAAAACAAGCCCCAAGGGGGAAAGAACAATGGACATCAAAACTTCAGTTAAGAACCGAAGAGAAGCCCGCATTCGCGAGCTGCTGGAAGGAGCGTCACCGGCGCCGCATGATAAGTCGTCATGGGGGCCCGTTCCCGAGAAAAAGCCTGCCCATCCCAATCTTCACAAGACAGGCTTTATACAGGATCACAGGGCGAACCCATCCCCGCTTCTTGCAGAGAGTGAACCGGATCCCGAGCGGCTTTGGAAGCAAGGGCACCGCGGTTGGTATGGTGAGCTGGATCCCGGTGATCCAGGGGAACCGCCAAGAAAAGCTTCGTTTCTGTCGGGCTTAGTGCGCCGTATCATCGTCAGTGCGCTGGTGTTTGGATTGGCATGGGGGGTATTTTCGTTTCAGCACCCGTGGGCTCTTCGTACGCAAGCTTTTATCGTTGAGGGACTGAGCCATGAGATGGATTTTCAGGCAGCGCAGGTATGGTACGAGGAGCATTTTGGGAGCGCGCCTTCCTTCATTCCGATTTTTGGACAAACTGACGAACACTCGACGAAGGTGAATGCCGGGACTTCTTTAGTTCCTCCGATTTCCGGAAAGGTCGTCCAATCCTTTGCCGTGGATCTGAAAGGCATCGTTTTGGAAGCCGGAGGGGGTTCTTTAGCAGACCGGGCGGTTAAGAGTATAGAGACCGGACGCGTGCTTGAGATTAAAGAACATCCTGAGAATGGGATCACAATTCTCATACAGCATACAGGAGAGAGAACGGCGATATACAGCAGATTGGCAGAAACGGGACTTAAGGTAAACGATTGGGTCCAAGGTGGAGATATTGTCGGCACATTGGCGTCTTCAGGCGCAGGCAGCCCGCCCTCCCTTTATTTCGAACTGAAAGAGGGGGATCGAGGTATCGATCCGGCGGAAGTGATTCCGTTTGATTAAGTTTAAGGGAACGGTATTGTCGCTGCATCCTCTCTTTGTTATTGTCATGCTGGCCTCTGTATTCACCGGTCGCTTTTTGGAATTGCTGACCCTGTTTATTATCGTGTTTATTCATGAATTGGGACACGCCGCCGCAGCGGCAGCGATGGGGTTCAAGGTACGAGCCATTCAGATGCTGCCGTTCGGCGGCGTTGCTGTCATTGAAGATGACGGCAGGATGACTGCGATGAAGGAAATCATCATTGCGCTTGCGGGTCCGCTGCAAAATGTCATCATGATTGGAATTACCATGATGTGCAGATGGGCGGGGTGGGGAGACGAGCAGCTGTTGTCTTATATCATTCAGGGGAATCTCATCATCGCGCTGTTTAACCTTCTCCCGATTCTTCCGCTGGATGGCGGCAAAGTGCTGCAAGCCGTCATCAGCTTGCTCGCCCCATATCATGCGACCTTGCTGTGGGCTTCCCGCGCTGGCATTTTGTGCAGCTTGATCATGATCGGATATGGCTTGCAGCCGCTATTTTCCGGCGGCGGTATTCGTTTAAATGTGCTGATGATCGGCCTGTTTTTAGCGTATTCCAATTTTGAAGACTATCGGAATGTGCATTACCGGTTTTTAAGATTTTTGGTCAATCGGAGCGAGATTTATGAACGAAATTTGGATGGACTCGGTCCTGCGCAGCCAATCGTTGCAGATTCTTCGAAACCTTTGGATGATATTATGCGTCTATTTAAACGAGAGAAGTATCATCTGATTTATGTTATGAGCGGACGAGGCAGCCTGCTTGCCGTCGTTCCGGAGCAGCATGTGATTTCTTCTTATTTTGCATCAAATGGTCCGCCCTGGTATGCGTAAATCGTAAACACCATGAGGAAGACGCAGGGCGGGCCATGATTCTTTATCCATTCATATCATCTGAGATTGTGTTAGGATAAAAAATAGAATATCGTCTTCCATTTGAGGGGTGAAGCCATGAGGCAAATGATAGTTCATTGTGAACATGAGACCATTCAGATGGCCCTCATCGAAGATGGGAGGTTAGCAGAATTCGCCGTTGAGCGGAGTTGTGAGCAAAGTGTAGTCGGCAGTTTTTATAAGGGCAGGGTCGTAAATGTGCTGCCGGGGATGCAGGCGGCTTTTGTAGATATCGGGCTGAAAAAGAATGCATTTTTATATATTGATGATGTGCTCCATCCTCATTTAGAGAAGCAGCCCAAGCAGAAGCCTTCCATTTCGGAGCTGCTAACGGTAGGCCAGGAATTGATCGTGCAGGTGATGAAGGAACCGAGAGGCGGCAAGGGGGCGCGGGTCACTACCCATTTTTCGCTGCCTGGCAGATGCATGGTGTACATGCCTACTGCGGATTATGTTGCCGTCTCCAAGAAAATTGGACGTGATGCGGAGAGAGCAAGGCTGAAGAGTATCGGCGAGCAGCTTCGCACGGATGAAGAGGGGATCATTATCCGAACGGTATCAGAGGACGAGCCTCTGGAATTCCTTAAGGGAGATCTTGAGTATCTACGAAAAGAGTGGGCGCGAATTCTCGACAAGGCCGAGCTTTCTTCTGCTCCGGCGCTGCTTCATCGCGATTTAGGTCTGCTGCAGCGTTTTCTCCGCGATGCCTTTGACCCGCTTCATGATGAACTTGTGATCGACAGCAAGCTTAAAGGCGAGGAGACCAAAAGCTATCTGAAGGAAACCGTCCCTGGTATGGAGCCTAAGGTTACATATTACTCGGAAGGAAGTCCGATTTTTCAAGCTTATGGGTTGGACGAGCAGATGAGAGCTGGCTTTGCAAGGAAAATCACGCTTCCGGAAGGTGTGACCATCGTTGTTGATCAGACGGAAGCCATGACCATCATGGATGTCAACACAGCCAAATATATCGGTGGCGATAATTTCGAGGAAACGGTGCTGAAGACGAATCTTCTGGCGGCGAAGCAGATTGCAAGAATTTTGCGGCTCTGGGATATCGGAGGCATTATCATCGTTGATTTCATCGATATGGATCGTGAAGAGCACCGGGAGCAGGTTGTTTCTGCCATGGAGGCTGTAATGCGCAAGGACCGCACCAAAAGCTTTGTGGTGGGCTGGACCAAGCTGGGACTGCTGGAAATGACCCGCAAAAAAGCCAGGGAAAGCTCTTCGCTCCCATTTGCCAAGCCTTGCGGGGCTTGCGGGGGCAGAGGTTTTGTTATCGAACAATGATGTTGACGGTGAACATGGATTATGATATTATCGTTAGGTATGTGTCTAGTGATGGTTTGCTGCACATGCTGTAACCGCTCCGGTTGGGTTAGCAAGGACGTTCCTGCTTATAGGACGGACACCTTATACTAGGCGAGTCTGAGACATAGGGAGGTGCAAGCAAATGTACGCTATTATCGAAACAGGTGGTAAACAATACAAAGTTCAAGAGGGCGACGTATTGTTCATCGAGAAGCTGACTGCAGGTGACGGCGAGAGCGTGACTTTCGATCGTGTACTGGCCGTATCCAAAGAGGACGGGTTGGTAACAGGTACGCCGGTTGTTTCCGGTGCGACTGTAACTGCAAAGGTAGAGAAGCACGGTAAAGGCCGTAAGGTCGTTGTATACAAATACAAGCCGAAGAAGAACTACCACAAGAAGCAAGGTCATCGTCAACCTTACACTAAAGTAACCATCGAGAAAATCCAAGCGTAAGTAGGTGCGGTAATTGATTACTGTACAAGTACTGCGCGGGGGAGATGGACGGATCCATAGCTTTAAGGTAACGGGGCACGCGGGATATGCCAATCCTGGAGAAGATATTGTATGTGCTGGAGTTTCCAGCATTACAGTGGGAACGGTCAATTCCATTGAAGCGTTAACCGGAACTGTTATGGAGACCCAGATGAAGGGCGGCTTTCTTAGTGCGAATCTTCCGCCGACGGCAAACGACTCCGTCTCGGGACAAGTTCAACTGCTTCTCGAATCCATGGTTGTTATGTTACAGGGAATTGCCGATTCATACGGCAAGTATATAAGAATACAGGAATTGACTACTTGAAGAAGGAGGTAGACAACATGTTGAAATTGGATCTTCAGTTATTCGCATCGAAAAAAGGTGTAGGTTCCACAAAGAACGGTCGCGATAGCGAATCGAAACGTCTTGGTGTGAAACGTGCAGACGGTCAAGCAGTGACTGGCGGCAGCATCTTGGTTCGCCAACGCGGAACGAAAATTCATCCAGGCACGAACGTAGGTATCGGTAAAGACGATACTTTGTTTGCGAAAGTTGACGGCGTTGTGAAATTTGAACGTTGGGGTCGTGATCGCAAGAAAGTGAGCGTCTACCCGGTTGATGTCGCTCCAGTAGCGGCTGCAGTAGAAGCTTAATCGTTTCTTATGCTGCATACAGAAGAAGCCTTTCGGCATCGTTGCCGGGGCTTCTTTTTTTGTAAATAACGCAAAGATCATCATCCAGGGGATGAACCGTCCTGAAGGTCTATGATATACTGGGATTTGGTGAATGTAACCAATTGCTGTTGAAAGACGAGGAGAAGCGATGAAATCCTGGAAATGGATAGCAGCTGGGGCGGGGTTAACCTCCGTAATACCCGTGGCATGGATGGTATGGAAACCGACTTTGGCTGCAGGAGCAGTGTTAACGGTTTGGGCTGTCGCTGCGTCTGCCTGCGGGGCTTGGCTTGTCCGGAAATCGGAGGAGCGCAGGCAGCAAGCCATCATTCGGAATGTGGAGCAGACGGCGATTCAGATGCTGAATCACCATCGTCATGATTGGATGAATGAGCTTCAAATTTTGTACGGCTACATTCAACTTGGAAAGCTTGATAAAACAGTGGGTTCTGTGGAAAGAATAAAGGACAGGATGGCGACGGAAAGCAGAATCTCTAAGCTGGGCATTCCTTCGCTGGTTTTTTATTTACATTCATACCGTACGTACAGCAATAATCTGCAGCTCGACGTTGAAGTTGTGGACCAGGTGCAACTGGAAGACAAAGTATCGCCACAAACGGCGGAGTCTTTTACCGAAGCTATCATTCAAACGGTGAGAGCTTTTCAATTAAGCGGAAAAGCGTCTTGGGGGGATACCCGGCAATTAACATTAACATTTATGCAGCAAGAACAAGAGCTGATGGTATGGGCACAAGGAGAAGGATCCTTTGGAGACCCGGACAGCTTGAAACTTCAGATTGAACAATCCGTAAAAGGCGAAGGCATTCGGGTAGAACAAACGGAGCCGGGGGAGACCTCGTATCGTTTGTATTTGCCGTTTGTGACTTGAGGAAGGTGATTTCATGTTTGTAGATAAGGCAAAAGTATATGTAAAAGGCGGAGACGGCGGCGATGGTCTCATTGCGTTCCGTCGAGAGAAATACGTTCCTGAAGGCGGACCTGCCGGCGGAGACGGCGGTAAGGGCGGCGACGTGATTTTCCGGGTGGACGAAGGACTGCGCACGTTGATGGATTTCCGTTACCAGAAGCATTTTAAGGCCAAGCGCGGGGAAAAAGGCCGCAATAAAAGTCAGCATGGGGCCAATGCGGATAGCATGATTGTCCGTATCCCGCCGGGTACCATCTTAACGGATGACGATACCGGTGAGGTGATTGGCGATTTGACCCGACACGGTCAACAGGTTGTTGTTGCCAGAGGAGGCCGTGGAGGGCGAGGAAATATCCGCTTTGCTACCCCGAACAATCCGGCGCCTGAGCTTGCCGAGAACGGCGAGGAAGGCGAAGAGCGTTACGTAACCATGGAACTTAAAGTGATGGCTGATGTAGGTCTCGTCGGGTTCCCGAGTGTAGGCAAATCAACCTTGTTGTCCGTTGTATCTGCGGCTCAGCCAAAGATCGGCGCATACCACTTTACGACCATAACGCCGAATTTGGGAGTTGTTGAGGTTGGAGACGGTCGCAATTTTGTTATGGCTGACCTGCCTGGTCTGATTGAGGGTGCTCATGAAGGCGTGGGACTTGGTCATGCATTCCTCCGGCACGTGGAAAGAACACGCGTCATTGTCCATGTCGTGGATATGGCAGGCACGGAAGGAAGGGATCCGTTTGAGGACTGGGAAAAAATCAATGATGAAATCAGGCTCTACAACCCGGTTCTGGTCGAACGGCCGCAAATCGTAGCCGCTAATAAAATGGACATGCCGGAGGCCGAAGAGTATCTAGCGGCCTTCAAAGAGAAGCTGAAAGAGATTCGTCCGGACATCGAGGTCATGCCAATCTCCTCGCTGACCCGTCAGGGTATTCAGGAACTTCTTTACCGCACGATCGATGTGCTGGAGAGCATTCCGGACGAGCCGGCCATTGAAGAAGTATCCGAGGTTTCCGAGCGCAAGGTTTATAAATTCAAAGCGCAGAACGACAACTCCTTCACCGTTACTAGGGATAATGAGATGTATGTTGTGCATAGCGAGCGAATTGAGCGGATGCTGAAACGGATGCAGATGAATTCGCATGATGCCATTCTGAAGCTTGCAAGAACGATGCGCCATATGGGCGTCGATGAAGAACTTCGGAAACGGGGCGCGACAGAAGGCACCATTGTACGAATTGGTGATTTCGAATTTGAATTTGTTGAAGGCAGCAGCTACTATTAATTAGCAAAAAATAGGTTTGTGAGAAAATACCGCAAGGTCTGTTTAACAGCAGGCTTGGCGGTATTTTTTTATGGAGGAAGTTGTGTCCCAGATATCACGTAAACATGCTCTGTGTTTTATGGTAACGGTAAGGAAGTTGTTCAGAGATATCATTTTCCACTTAGGTTTCCAAATTTTGCATCCACATATCGGGTAAATCGTATACAATGGTAGTACAATAGTCCTTTTCCATAGACTATCAGGATGGAAGGAACGGTGTATAAAGGAGAGTAGAACTATGGCTATTATTGAAGTTGTAAAATACGAAGGACCGCCGGATGTGTTTGCCTGGCGTTATCCGAATCAGGAGTTAGGTACATGGACCCAACTTATTGTTCATGAGACACAGGAGGCCATCCTGTATAAGGGTGGTCAGGCCCTGGACTCCTTCGCGGCTGGGCGGCATACACTGAGTACGGCGAATATACCGATATTATCCAATGTGATCAATCTTCCATTCGGCGGGAAGTCTCCCTTTACGGCAGAAGTCTGGTTTGTGAACAAACTTCGTTCACTGGACGTGAAATGGGGGACCAGCTCGCCGATCCAGCTGCAAGATCCAAAATACAATATTATCGTATCGGTCCGGGCTTTTGGCCAATTCGGCGTACAGATCAGCGATCCGCGAAAGTTTCTGGGGACCCTGGTTGGCACACTGTCGACTTTTGATCAAAGCACACTGATTAAATATTATCGCGGCGTACTGATGTCCAATATTACGGAAATCATATCCTCCTATATCGTTCGCAAAAAAATCAGCGTTGTGGAGATCAATGCTTACATAGCGGAAATATCGAAGCATATCATGGAAGCGATTGCGCCTTCATTTGAAGAAATGGGGATCACCCTGCTGAATTTCTATGTGGACTCCATCAACATCCCGGAGAATGACCCGGCAGCTGTTCGTATCAAGGAAGCGTTGGCAAAGAAAGCGGAGATGGACATCATCGGATATACCTATCATCAAGAAAGAACCTTTAATACGCTGGAGGGGGCGGCAAAGAATCAAGGCAGCCCGGCAGCGGTCATGGGAACCGGATTGGGCATGGGACTTGGGATGGCTGGTCCGATGTATGAGACCGTGGGGAAAATGTTTGAGGACTCAAAGGATCCAGGAAAGAACGAGCTCCATACCAAACAGAAAGCGTGTACCCAGTGCGGAACACTGAGCGCAGAAGAGGCGCGATTCTGTTCGGGATGCGGACAATCGCTTCAGGTGCAGGCTGAGGAGGAACTGGCGAGCACCGTTCAATGCAACGATTGCGGACAGCCACTGCCTCCCAATGCCAAGTTTTGTCTTCACTGCGGTGACCCGTACCATGCATGCCCTGAATGTGGCCATGACCACCCGGCCGGTGCCGTCGAATGTCCGGATTGCGGTGCAGCGCTTCCTATGCCTTGCAGGGCATGCGGTGAACTGGTGGATGCAAAAGCCAAGTTTTGCCCGCACTGCGGGTCAAGTCATGCGCTAACATGTCCTGGATGTCAACATGAGATCAAACCAGGCCAGAAGTTTTGCATGGAGTGCGGACATAAATTGATGTGAAGTGAAAGTGAGGGAATAGAGTGAGTACAAGAACCACAAGTCGAAATGGATTATGGCTGGCTGCCGCGGTGCTTCCGGTCTTAACCATCCTTCTGTTCGGATTGATCGGAGGGATCGTTCAGCTGAATGCTTGGATATCGGGCATCGCTCTCGGATGCGCCGAGGCGGCCATTCTCGTCTTTATCGGTTTAGTTGTCCACCGGCGCAAAGCGGGTTCGCCAGGAGCTCCTTTTTATATTGCTTCAGGCGTCATTATAGGAGTCTATGCCATTTCCGTTTTGCTGGAGGTCATTCTGCTGGGGTATTTATTTAAGCTGCCTGAATCTTCTTATTTTATGATTCATCTTATAACCTTCCTGGGGTTCTCGGTGGTTTTGGGACTGATAGCTCTGACGGGAAAATATGCAGGAGCTCATGAACGAAAGGAAAGTGATCATCTAGCGGTTCAGAAAGAGACGGTGGCCTGGATCGGGGGAATCCGAAGAAAACTAGGTGAGATGCCAGGAGAGAACATTCATTCGTTAGACCGGCAGATGGCCGAGCTGGAAGAAACGCTTCGTTATAGCGATCCTATCACGCATACCTCTTTATATGAAGTGGAGCATATGATCCAGCAAAAAATCGCATTGTTGGAGGACCAAGTGGCGCTGATCGGAGAGACGCAAGCAGAACAACGCGATGAGCTGGCAGAGCAAACCGTTCACATCATCCGCGATATCCTGAGAACGGTACAGGATCGTAACACCGAACTTTTGAAGGCAAAAGCGGGATCGACCTAATGCAGATGATAGAGGGGATAGAATATGGGAGCGTCTGAACTGAAGCGCTTTAAACAGAAGTTCACGACCATGGATTATTTCATTATTGCGCTGGCGGTACTGTTTTTTCCGCTGGCCATTGTGCTTGCGGCTGTTCGGGTGCTTGTCACCCATCGCCATAACCACTGTAAGGGAAGAAACAACCGGCTCTTCGGGTGGGTTCTGGTCATAACCTATGGAATCATTGAATTGCTTATGATCCTCGCGACGATTGAAGATAAAGATGTCGACGGCCTCTATTCGGCTTCCATCGTATGGGGCGTTATTATACTGGTTCCAGCCATCATCATGCTGTTGATTGGCAAGAAAGAAGATAAGAAATTCAACMGTTTGCTGCAATTTTATTCGAATGCCATTATGCAAAGAGGGCTCGTCCAAATTGATCATATCGCTCGAGAGGCAAGGCAAAAGCCGGCCCATGCCGTCCGAGATATTACGTTCATGTTTGAACGGCATATGCTGCCTAATGGAAAGCTGGACAATGGAGTTGTCATCATCCCCTCCTTGCAGAGGAGATCCCAGTCTTCATTCCAAGGAGAATTTGTTTCACGCAGCGGACAGCGAGTGCAGTATTCACTAGGTCAAGTTGCGGCTGAACCAGCGGCAATAACCCGAAACGAAGCGGAGCCCGATCCTGGGCCGAAGTCTGTGGAATGCCCGGGCTGCGGGGCAAGGTCGGTCGTAACGCATTTGGAGAAAAAAGAATGTGAGTATTGCGGTTCGGTGATTGTGGCTTAACCTTAGTTATGCGTCCGATTAACAAAATTGAGGAGATCGTGGTATGAGCATTCCAATAAAGCCCTTTAAATCGCAATTTTCAAAATTCGATTATTTTATTATTGGCTTGACGTATGTGTTTTTTCCATTAGCGTTGATCATTGCTGGATTTCGTATTTTGCCTACACAACAACATCACAGTTACAGGGGAAGAAATGCAAGGCTGATGGGATGGGTATTGTTCGGTTCGTACATTATGACTTCTGTGATCTTTTTACTGGCGAGCGAAACCAGTGAGGAGTTCTTAAACGACAATTTAGCAATGGCATTGTGCCTATTAGTCCCTGGCTTGCTGCTGCTTGTTGCTGCTGACCTGGCAGACAAGAAATTCCGAAAGCTGTTGAGAATTTATGCAGAGGCCGTCTTGCAGCGGCGTCTGATTTACATCGATCATATTGCGATTGCAGCGAATCAAACTCCATCCCATGTGGTCCGTGATTTGAACTATATGATCAAGGAGCGGATGCTCCCTTACGGGAAGATTGAGAATGGTGTGCTGATGATCACTTCACTGCATAGAGAGTCAGTAAAGCCAGCCGAGATTCAGCAGGATATTGGATCGAAGTCTGTGGAATGTTCAGGCTGTGGTGCAAGAACCGTGATTTCACACCAAGAGGAAAAAGAGTGCGAGTACTGCGGCACGATCATTGTTGCTTAGATTTCACGCGGACCGTTTGAAATCAAATCGAAAGCATGGTTGTTTTATCGGCAGTCTCCGCATACCGGAGACTGCTTTTTCTTGCGCATTAATTACAATTTTGATGTGAATATCGATGTGTTCCGGTTTGAATTGCGATATAGTATAGGCTATAGAGTTGACATATAAATATCGGGTTAACCAAAAAACTGGACACTTATGTATTGCCCTTACATGGTATATCCAGTATAATGTCCACTATACGAATACAGTAGTCTTTGAGGAGAGGACGTTTGTGAAGGAACGCTACTATTTGGTCCGGGAAGACATCCTTCCCGAGGCTGTGGTTAAGACGATGCAAGTAAAAAAATTGCTGGCATCGGGAGACGTTAGAACGGTCCATGAAGCTGTTGAACAGGTTGGGCTTAGCCGAAGCGCTTTTTATAAGTACAAGGATGGAATCCATCCCATCAATCAACTGGAACGTGATGAAATCGTAACGATTTCTATCGATATGGAACATCGCTCGGGGATGCTATCCGAAGTGCTGGGGCTGGTAGCGGGTGAAGGCGGGAATGTGCTAACCATTCATCAGAGTATTCCGCTGCAGGGAATCGCCAATGTCGTGATTTCCGTCGAAGTTTCCCGGCTGAATGAGGAGCTGGATGACCTGCTTGACGGATTGAGGCGAATAGCTGGAGTAAGAAGAGTGCAGATGATAGGCCAAGGTTAAGTTATGACGAATTAAATAGATATCTATGTGATGGGATACAGGAGGTAATGTATTAATGAAACCGGTCAAAGTAGGGCTTTTGGGATTAGGAACCGTAGGAACAGGGGTTGTCCGCATCGTAGAGGGACACCAGGAGGATTTGAGCAGCCAGGTCGGTTCGCCGATTACGATAGAACGTATCGCTGTCAAACATTTGGAGAAGTACCGCAGTGTCAATGTGGATCAGAATAAACTGACGGAAGATCCATGGGCGGTCATCCGCGATCCCGAGATTGATGTCATCGTTGAAGTGATGGGCGGGATCGAGCAGACGAAAACCTATATTCTCGAAGCGCTTGAGCGCGGCAAGCATATCGTTACCGCGAATAAGGATCTGATGGCTCTCCACGGTGCCGAAATATTGGCCAAGGCGCAAGAGAAGCAGTGCGACGTGTTCTACGAGGCAAGTGTTGCTGGCGGTATTCCCATTATCCGCACGCTGATTGAAGGCTTCTCCTCGGATCGTATCATGAAAATTATGGGGATCGTGAACGGTACAACCAATTTCATTCTGAGCAAGATGAGTCAAGAAGGCGCATCGTATGAAGATGTCCTGGCCGAAGCTCAGGAACTGGGTTATGCAGAAGCTGACCCGACCTCCGATGTTGAAGGATTGGACGCGGCGCGCAAGATGGCGATTCTCGGCACACTTGGCTTCCGCACGAACGTCGAGCTCCAGGATGTAACCGTTAAGGGAATCTCGCAAGTGACCAAAGAAGATATCGCTTATGCGAAGCGTTTGGGTTATGAGATGAAACTTCTGGGTATCGCGGAGCGTCAGGACGATGAGTTCAGCATCACGGTTCAGCCTACGATGGTTCGGAAGGGACATCCTATCGCAGCCGTGAATGGGGTATTTAACGCGGTTTATGTATATGGAGAAGCTGTAGGCGAAACGATGTTTTACGGAGCCGGCGCTGGTGAGATGCCAACCGCTACATCCGTTGTGGCAGACCTGGTTGCCGTTATCAAGAATCTGAAGCTCGGCGTCAACGGTCTCAAAGCCATCGTTCCTTACAAACCGAAGAAACTCAAAACCGACGAGCAGATCATGTATAAGAACTTCATTTTGCTTCATGTCGACGATAAAGCAGGTGTACTTGCCCAAATTACCCAGGTGTTCGCTGAATATAACGTCAGCCTGGAATCCGTTGTCCAGCAGCCGAACGAGCATAATCCGGACGCAGAGATTATCATCGTCACCCACAATGCGAGCAAAGCCAATATGGATGAAGTGTTGAATCATTTTGAAGGCCTGGAAGTCATTCGCCGGATTAAAAGTGTTTACCGTGTTGAAGGATAAAGGATTAGAACTCATTAAATAACCCTATATAATTTTTTCTTAAGAAAAGGAGAACAAGAGAGATGCCGTATGAAGGATTGCTTCAAACCTACAGAGAATATTTGCCGGTGAATGAGCGTACTCCGCTTCTAACGCTAAAGGAAGGGAACACCCCTCTGATCAAAGCTGTGAATTTATCCGAAGAGCTTGGAATTGATCTGCATTTCAAATTTGAAGGGCTGAATCCTACGGGTTCATTCAAAGACCGCGGGATGGTGATGGCTGTAGCGAAAGCGATGGAAGAGGGAAGCCGCACCATCATGTGCGCTTCAACGGGCAATACGTCTGCAGCAGCTGCTGCTTATGCCGCTCGTGGCGGATTGAATTGTATCGTAATCATTCCGAACAACAATATTGCGCTGGGCAAGCTCGCCCAAGCGATGATTTACGGAGCGAAGGTCATTGCGATTGAAGGCAATTTTGACCGCGCGCTGGAAATTGTGCGTGAGATTACGGCGAAGCATCCGATTGCGCTTGTAAACTCCGTGAATCCTTATCGAATCGAAGGCCAGAAGACGGCTGCATTCGAAGTCGTTGACCAGTTAGGGAAAGCGCCGGACGTGCTGGCCATTCCGGTCGGCAACGCGGGGAACATCTCCGCTTACTGGAAAGGATTTAAAGAATACCATGCTGCGGGCAAATCGTCCTCTCTGCCAAGAATGCTTGGATTTGAAGCGGAAGGAGCGATGGCCATCGTGAAGGGAGAGCCTATTGCAAATCCGGAAACGGTAGCGACTGCCATCCGTATCGGGAACCCGGCCAGCTGGAAAACCGCGGTTGCGGCCGCTGAGGAATCCGGCGGACAGATTAACTATGTTACGGACGAAGAGATTTTGGACGCATACCGCAAAATCGCATCGCGTGAGGGCATTTTTGCCGAGCCAGGATCGGCTGCCTCCATCGCAGGCGTTTATAAAATGAAGCGCGAAGGATATTTTAAAGGTGGAGAGTCCGTAGTCTGTGTGCTGACAGGGCATGGGCTCAAGGATCCGAATATCGCCATTTCTACCGTGAACGCCGAACCGCTCGTCGTATCAGATACGGAATCAGCCGTAATGGATGCTATTGCTAAGCTTGAAGGAGCTGCACGGGTATGAGTTTGTCCCAAGGTGTCCGGGTGAAGGTACCGGCCAGTACGGCTAATTTGGGACCCGGATTCGATACACTCGGCATGGCATTGTCTATGTATTCCTGGATCGAGATGAAGGCGTCGGAGCGGACCGTATTCCATCTTCATGGTGATGAGATGGGCGGTCTGCCGACCGATAAGAGCAACCTGATCTATAAGGTGGCTCAGATGGTTTTTGAAGAGGCGGGACAGGCTGTTCCCGATCTTGAGATTTYCATGTATTCCGAAATTCCGCTTACCCGCGGTCTTGGCAGCAGTGCTTCGGCGATTGTAGGGGCTCTGGCGGCTGCCAATGCGCTGATCGGTTCACCCCTGCCGGATTCCAAGCTTTTTGATATGGCGACGAATCTTGAGAAGCACCCGGATAATGTAGGAGCTTCATTATTTGGAGGGATTATTACGGCTGTATGGGACGGAGCTCATGCGGATTATATACGTATTGAACCTCCAGCAGACCTCGGAACGCTCGTTGTTATTCCCGATTTCGAATTGGCAACATCCAAAGCAAGAGAAGCGCTGCCCGCCCAGGTCAGTTTAGCGGATGCTGTGTATAATATTAGTCGGTCCTCCTTGATGACCGCGGCTCTTTCTGCAGGCAGACTGGACTTGATATCTGCCGCAATGCAAGACCGGATTCATCAGCCTTATCGGGTACCGCTTGTGCCAGGGATGAGCAAAATTTTGGCCGAAGCGACAAGCCACGGAGCGCTGGGGATTGCGCTAAGCGGAGCGGGCCCGACGATGATTGCGTTGGTGGATCGGAACGATTCGCGGGTAGAAGAATTGAGCGCGTATTTAGTGCAGACGATGAAGGCGGAAGGAATTTCGGCTTCGTGCTACCCGTTGAATCCAGTTGCCGAAGGCGTCCAGCTCTTGGAAGATATAAACAATAGATCCTTTTTGGATATGATTAGAGGGGAAGTTACCGCATGAAAAAAATAGCCTTGTTGCCCTCAGGATCGGTATCTCATGAAGCGATACTTTATCTCCTTAACGGTGAGCCGGTGGAATTTGTCCACCATAAACTGATCTCTGATGTATTTATGTCTACAGTAGAAGGAAAAAGCGATTACAGCGTAATCCCGATTGAGAATACCATCGAAGGTTCCGTGAGCCTTCATATGGATTGGTTGGTCAATGAGGTGGATCTGCCGATGCAGGTGGAGTGGGTCTATCCTTCCATTCAGAACCTGATCGGAAATGCTGCCGAGTTCCAGTCCAATGACGGTACGATGGATTACAGTAAAATCACAAAAATTTGGTCTCACCAAGTAGCAACGGCCCAGTGCCGTCAGTTCCTCGCGAAGGCCGCGCCACAGGCTGAGTTGGAGCAAGTAGGCAGCACCTCGGAAGGGGTTAAAATCGTAAAGGAAAATCCCGGCCAGGGATGGGCGGCGATCGGCACTACACTAGGCGCTGCCACTCACGGATTAAACGTGCTTGCCGAGCGTATTACCGACCATGATAATAATTACACCCGGTTTGTATTAATCGGACGCGAGCCGATTTTAGTCAACCGTTCGCCGGAGCATATCAAGACCAGCATTCTCGTGACCCTCCCAGAGGATGTGCCGGGAGCGCTGCATCAGGTGCTTTCGGCGTTTGCTTGGCGGCGCCTGAATCTGTCGCGGATTGAATCCCGTCCGACGAAGAAGAAGCTGGGTAATTACTATTTTTACATCGATGTCATGGCTGCAGCAGATTCGGTTCTGTTGGTCGCCGCCATGGGAGAGATTGAAGCGCTGGGATGTGTGGTTCGTGTGCTGGGTACTTATCCGGGCTATGCGTACGAGAGTGAGAAAATGGAGGTTAAGTAAATGTCAGAGCAATGGATCTATCTGGATGGAGAATTCGTCACAAAAGAGAATGCAAAAGTATCCGTTTTTGATCATGGATTCCTGTACGGAGACGGCATATTCGAAGGGATTCGGATATATAACGGCAACATCTTTAAGTGCAAGGAACACTTGGATCGGCTGTACGATTCCGCCAAGTCCATCGATTTAGTCATCCCATTGACATATGATGAGCTGCTGGAGGCTATGGCCGAGACGATTCGGCGCAACGATATGCGAAACGGGTACATCCGTATCGTAGTATCCCGAGGTGCAGGCAATCTGGGTCTGGACCCGCGTCGCTGCCCTAAACCAACGGTGTTGATCATTGTGGAACAGCTGGCGATCTACTCCGAAGAAGCTTATCTTAACGGTTTGAAGGCCGTATCCGTAGCCCAGCGCCGCAACATTCCGGATGCGCTCAATCCGAAAATCAAGTCTCTGAACTATTTGAACAACATTCTTGTGAAGATCCAATCCAACTTTGCGGGAGCGGATGAAGCGATCATGATGAACGCACAAGGATATGTGACGGAAGGCTCAGGTGACAATATTTTCATCGTGAAAAACGGCGTGGTCACAACGCCTCCGTGCTACCTTGGTGCGCTTGAAGGCATTACGCGCCAGGCGATTATCGATTTATGCGATAAACTCGGCATCAAATTGAAGGAAGAGCCTTTCAGCATGCATGACGTATATATTGCAGACGAAGTGTTTTTTACAGGAACCGCCGCTGAGGTCATCGCCGCTCGTGAAATTGACGGACGGATGATCGGAAAAGGGCAGGCTGGTCCAATTACGCTTCAACTGCTCGAGGAATTCCGCAAAATTGTGGATCAAGACGGTTATAAAGTATGGGAATCCTAACGTTTTAGGACAGCTAAATAAACGACTTAAACCATCCTTTCATGTCGATGAAAGGATTTTTTTTGCCCAGAGGGATGTCAATCGCCCATTCCGTGCATAGGATGTAGTAACGAAAGCGGGCGAATAACATGACGCCTAGAAGAGTGTAGGAGGTTTTAGCGGCGTGAAGATACACATCGTCAAGGAAGGCGACACCCTATATGAGCTGTCCAAAAAATACGACGTTCCATTAGCGAAAATCATCGATGCCAATCCACAGCTGGTGGATCCGAATAAGCTCGATGTCGGTGCCAAAATCAAAGTACCGACAGAGCCTGTTCCGGTACCAGGCGGCAGCCAACCCATTATCCATAAGCATACGGTAAAGCAGGGGGACTCCCTCTGGAAACTGTCGAAGGCATGGGGCGTAACCCTGAAGGAAATTATTGATGCCAACCCGCAGCTTAAAAATCCGAATGCCCTGCTGGTTGGAGAGGTCGTGAACATCCCTTCATCAGGCGTATATTCGGAGTCGGGCACAGATGACGGGGTTTCGATGAGCAGTGGCAGTGGCAGTGGCAGTGGTTCGAACCCGGGCAAGAAGAAGCCGGGCGGTAAGGATTACACCGGAGTGAAGGAAGAAATCACAGCGCCGATCGAGCAGCCACCGGTTGTACCGGAAGTTAAGGAACCCGAGCCGCCGATTTTACCAAAACTGCCTGAGATTTCACCATTCCCCGAGGAGCCTAAAAAATTCGAACCGGAGCACAAACCGGAGATTTTACCTGAAATCAAGAAGCCGGTCATCCTGCCGGAGGTCAAGAAACCAGAGATCCTGCCAGAAGTGAAGAAACCGGATGTCCTGCCGGATTTTAAAAAGCCTGTGATCATGCCTGAATTCAAGCCGGAGTTCAAACCTGAATTCAAACCCGAATTCAAACCAGAGTACAAACCGGATTACAAACTGCCATATAAACCAATAGAGCCGGAGTTTACGCATCCTGTCAAAACCATGCCGTTACCTTACCCAATCCATCCTATGGCCGAACCATGTCCGCCGTTTGCGGAGATGCCACTTCATATGATGCCGCATCCTTGTCCGGAATTTCCTTTTCAAGAAGCGCCTGCATTTATGATGCCTCCATACGGTGGTTATCATGAAGGACCATGTGGTTGCCATGAACCTAAACATTGGCATGGAGCCGAATACGGCACAGCTGTCCATCCGTATCACCATATACCGCAGGAAGCGATGCCTGTATCCTATAATGAAGGCTGGGGAAATGTACCTTCAGGATATCCGGGTGTTTCTGAACAGCCCATGAGCTTGGAATATTCCCAGTTCTCGATCACGGAATCATATACAGGAAATGTGGGTTCCGATTACCATCCATATCCTGAGCATCATCATACAGCGGCGACATATGGTTATGTTCCGTCTCCTTGCGGATGCCATGGGGGAGAAGTTAGTCCATACCACAATAAGCCACATCACGGGTACCCACAACACGGGCATCACCAGTACGCACCCGACATGGCTGTACCGTATCAACCGTGGCAGGGTGGAATGGACTACAATGCTGGGGCATACGGCCATCCGTCCGCACTCATGGGAACTCAAGGAGCATATCCTCCATTTGTAAATCCATATGAACCAAACTGGAATGATCGGCAAAACGACCAGCCGTTCGATTCGGCATTCAATCCGTCGGCTCCATACGAAGCGGAGCAATCTAATATGTCGGTCAGCAGTGAAATTGGGAATGAAACGGAACCATCCGTATCCAGAGATACTTCCATTGAAGAGGATGCCAAGGAGAGAGCTAAAGTCCATCGTCAGCAAGCCAATAAAACAAGAACAGCAGCCAAGAAATCACGAAAGCCTCAAGGTTCATCAAAAGGTAAACGCCACAATCCATGGATCAAGGGTTAAGACATTATCAATGAAGGCCAGGTTACAGCAAACAAAAGGGACCACATCTTGGTCCCTTTTGTTTGCTCACCCGACATAATGTCTATGAATCTATTGTAATGTGATACTGCTGACCGCCATTTATAAATGAAATGCATATGGAAGAAATTATGTATTGCTATCGAATCGGAAAATATGATACATTATAAATCCAGTCGCGAACAGCAAGATTGCGATGGGATAGAGGTCAACGAAAGTAATGAAGAACTTAAGAAGAACTAAGAAGAACTTAAAAAACTTTCTAAAAAAACCTCTTGCATTATCGAAACAAACATGATATATTATAAGAGTTGCTGGTGCGAACGAGATTCGCTAGCGACGAAGAAGTTGATCTTTGAAAACTGAACAACGAGTGAGTAAAACGAACCACTTTGGTGGGGCGTTGAAATAGAGAATTGAACAAATTCTCGTCAGTTAAGAAATGAGCAAGTCAAACATAGGATGGAACACCTCATCACCTTCGGGTATGAGATTCCTTCCGATCCTTATTGGAGAGTTTGATCCTGGCTCAGGACGAACGCTGGCGGCGCTGGCGGCG
>NZ_JBNDYG010000068.1:33886-53232 GCF_049893405.1 Paenibacillus sp. Dod16 | reverse complement strand
CCGGGCCGCCTCCAATTTTAATTCCAAGGAGTACCGTCGGTAAGCTTGTCCTTTTTTAGCCATGAAAAAATCCCCTTCGTTAGGCAAGATTAAGTCCATCTTAACAGATGTCTTTTTTCTCTTGTCTACTAAAAGGGGATAATACCATTTGACGGTGTCTTCTTTTTACGTCCCAGAAGGGATTCGAACCCCTGACCGACGGCTTAGAAGGCCGTTGCTCTATCCAGCTGAGCTACTGGGACAAATATGTATGAAAATCTTTTAAACAGTAACGAAGTATATTATATCGCATCTTTCGTATTTTTCAAAGAACTTTTTTTCAGAATGGTTCGGAACAGAATCAGGAGCGGGCTTACTGGGTAATATGAATATCATGAAAATGACTTCAGGAGCGTGATATCATGAGACAGCTTTTATCCTCTTTATCGTATTTCAGCATCTTCTTTGCCCCCTTCATCCTTCCTGTCATCGTTTGGATTTTTTCCCCGGACGCCTATGTAGCCAAGCACGCCCGTCGCGCCTTATTCTCGCACCTGTTCCCCATTATCGCTGCGATCCCTTTAATCTACATGGCCGTAACCGCAGGGTCCTTCGGTTCCGTCATTGGATACCTGATCCTGTTCGGCATCATCTACTTCGGGGCTTTTGTTTATAATGTGATCATGGGCATTCAAGTGCTGAGGGAGTACGCTTACTGATCATATTTAAAAAGGACCATGCGCTTAATTGCATGGTCCTTCTTATGTTATTTGGTTGTGCCATGCGTTTAACCGCATGGTCCTTCTCGTGTTATTTCGTTGTAATCAGCACCATTTTTTCATTGCCGTCCCACTTCACTTCACAGCCCAGCGCGGATGCCACGAAACGCAGCGGCACCATCGTGGTGCCTTTTACCATCCGCGGCGCCGAATCCAGTGCTACATTTTTTCCGTTAACGACCGCTTGCTTGGAGCCCATCTTCAGCTTGATCTGGGCTGATCCTTTGCTGGAAGATACGCTTTGCGTCTTTTGATCCCATTTGACCGAGGCATCGAGGGATTCGAAGATCGGGCGCATTGGGACAAGAACGCTTCCCCCTACCATGACCGGTGACTGTGCATAGGATTGGAGCTGACCGTTGATTTTGATGCGAATCGGCGCTTCTCCGATTTGTTTGCCGGACTGATCATAATATTTAAGCTTTACGCTTTTTACGCGTGTATCGTAATCAATGCGCAGGGTCGTCGTTTCATTGGCCGTCATGAACATGGAATCCGTATCCGTCCCCAAAGAGCGTCCCTTTGCATCATACGCCGTTGATTTCACGGTAATTCGTTGGGACACATCCCCGTTCTCCACACCGATCGTAACGACGAGCTTATTGTTGATCGTCGTTCTGCCCTCGGCTATGATTTTCGGAGTCTGACTGTTTCCCGTCAGGAACACCTTGAGATCGCTGCTGACCGCTTTGCCAGCTTCCAGCTCAGCCTGGAAAGTCGCGATTTCGTTAGATGAAAGGTAGCCCGAGGTTGTATTGACTTCCAAAACCTTGCCGCTGCCGTTGCTGCCGACAACAATGACTCCCGCTTGCCCGCCTTTATTCCGGTTCTGAATCGAGCCGGTCACGACAAGCTTTCCGTTCTCCAGGCGGCTGCCCGTTTGAAGCAGCTTCACGGCATCTTCAACCGGATCGATAACGGATACCTTTACGCTTTTGATCAGTTTGGCTGCCTTCAGCTGTACGATGAACGTACCGACATCACTGCCGCCAAAGTAGCTGTCCGCCGATGTCACTTCAACCGCTTTACCGGAAGCATCATAACCTACCGCGAGCATGCCCACGTTGTGCCCGACCGTTGAATTCTGCACGACACCCGACACGTTAATCACGCCGTTATTCGTATAGTAACCTGAAGCCAGCAGCTGTGCTTGATCGCCGGCGGGTCCTGCAGGAATGACTTCCACCCGCTTAACGCTGCCGCCGCTATCCAGATCCACCTCATATGTACCGATTTCATCACTCATCATATATTCGGAATCACCGACAACCTCAAGCGCTTTGCCGTTTTCATCATAACCCACGACATAGAATCCCGCTTCCGCACCGGTTCCTCCGTTGCGAATATCCGCCGTCACGCGCATCTTGCCGTTCACCAGCTCATGCGTGGACTCAAGAACCGTGACGCTCTGTACGGTATCCGCGTATACCGGCACTTGGACGGAGCCCAATGTAATCGACAATGCCAGGATTCCCGCTCCCCACAGCTTAACCATATGTTTATTCCATCTACCCAATTTCAATCTCCCCTTGTCTAATATGTTAGAAGTGACGCTAATCCAACATTATAGGGAGGATTCTTCAGTAATCATATAGAGGAAAAGCCCTAATTGTATCTCTTTCATAATCAAGAGTCCCGCGTGGTCCATACTCCCTACCGAAGCGAAATCGTAATCGACAACAATCCTATCTTTTATTGACATATTTTGCAGAACTGCGTAAACACTCCATTGTCCTATATAGGATTATCATCATTGTTATAGCCACGGGAGAACATATCCGCTTTGGCGTGATTCCCATTGCGATACATAATAAAAAGCTTGGTGAACGCACCAAGCTTTATTTTTTGGTCTTTTTTCTTACCGGCTGCGGCTCATCGTACACGATCCGAAAATCCACGATGTTCCCGTATGCATCCGATTCGATATGACAACAGCCCGTCAGCAGCTCTTTCATCATTTCTCTTCCGCGCTGTACTCTTGATTTAGCGCCGGAGTAGGATATCCCCAAATGCTCGCTTAATTCCTTTTGCGACATCCCTCTATATTCGGTCAATTCAAGAGCTTCCCGATATTTATCCGGCAAGCATGGCAGCACGGACTGAAAACAGGCAATCACTTCCTGATCATAATCAATCTCTGCATATTCATCGACAACAGACAGCTGTTCCGGCAGCTCTTCACCTGAACGAGTCTTCCTGTAATGATCCACGATGCTGTTGCGAGTTATTTGAAATATCCAGGAGCCCCGTTTCTCCTCATCCTTTAAATCTGAGATATGGGTGTGGACCTTCATAAATACATTCTGTACAATATCATCCACATCAGCGCGCTCACGAATCCTAGTCATGACAAACCTTTTAACAGGCTCATGGTACTCCGTCCAAATGGCGACTGCATCCATCTGAAAGTTCACCCCCGGCATTTTCCAAAAATAATTCGATTGATTTTTGCGTCCATTCCAACAGACCAGCGTCTCCCTTAGTGTAAACCAAATCATAGGAGGCTGGAAAGAGATGAAATACAATTTACTCGGTAATACAGGTGTGCTGGTATCAGAGATCGGGCTCGGCACGATGACGTTTGGCGGAGGAGCGAAGTGGGGAATGTTCGGCACGCTGGATGATAAGGAAGCAGGATATCTTGTAGATCAGGCCTTGGATGCGGGTGTCAATTTCTTTGATACAGCCAATGCCTACGCCGAAGGCCGCTCTGAAGAGATTCTCGGTAAAACACTGAAATCCAAGCGACATCAAGCGCTGATTGCTACGAAGGTTCGTGCGCGCACGGGGCCGGGCCCCAATGATATTGGACTGTCGCGGCTGCATATCATTCGTCAGGTGGAAGAAAGCCTTAAACGCCTTAACACCGATTATATCGATCTATATCAAATTCATAACCCGGATCAATTAACCGATTGGGAGGAAACCCTCCGTGCACTGGATGACCTTGTCCGAAGCGGAAAAGTCCGGTACATTGGCAACTCCAATATGACCGGTTGGGAAATCATGAAAACGCGCGGCATCTCCACTATGCACGGTCTTCATGCATTCAAAAGCAGCCAATCGTATTATTCACTCGCCGCAAGGGATATCGAAAGAGAGATTATCCCTGCCCTAAAGGATCAGCATATGGGTTTGATCGTCTGGAGCCCGTTAGCAGGCGGGTTCTTGACCGGAAAATATACGCGTGAACATCGGGGAGGCTCCGAGGACCGCCATGCCAAATTGGCTTTTCCGCCGATTGATACGGAGCGGGTGTACCCGATTCTTGATGTGCTTCAAGATATCGCGCAAGCTCATGAGGCAACTGTCGCCCAAATTGCGCTTGCGTGGCTCCTTCATCAACAAGCGGTCACCACAGTTATCGTAGGAGCTAAACGTACTGACCAACTGCAAGATAATTTGGGAGCGAGCGGGTTGATTCTGAATGAAACCGAACTTTCTCGACTGGATGAAGTAAGCCGTCTGCCTGCTGAATATCCGGGATGGCCTTTTATGGAACTGGACGAGGATATCATTCGAAAGCATGGGCAGAACTGAGTTTTTTAGAATGGGGAATGCTGGTATGGCGGCATTGCCCTTACGCATACAAAAAGAGATCTGCCGATGAGCATCGGACAGATCTCTTCTTTCTTTTTTATATCTCTAAAAATACTGAGACCCTTCGCTGAGCCGCTGGTTCAGCTGCTCATATAGCTGGCCTGTAGATAGCAGCTGCTGCTTGAATGCATCCCGATCTTCCTCCGCGGTGGATTGAACGGTGCTCTCGAACGCTTCATCCGTGGCATCGACAAATGCATCATGCATGCTGTTGTCGTACCAATCCACCTCCATGCTGGCGTCGCTGCGGACGATTTTCACCAGCTCATAACCTCCCAGCGGGGAGGACGGCGTCAGATAAGCCAGCAATGCACTTTCTCCTTCCGCTGCGGGATAGACCTCAACCTCAGCGCAAGGAGCGCCATTCACTTCCGTAATCCGGCGGATTTTTGCATCTTTAATTGCATACATCATACATTCTCCTTCATCGCGATGTGCAGGGACTGCACGATCCGTATAGTTTTCAGTCAGTCGGAGAGCAATCGCAGCTCTTCCATTTGCTGGCGCGTGGCCGGTGTTCCTAATTGGTAGATGGTCCGATACACCTTGTCCAAGGAATATTGAAACAACGAATTGGAGGATTGCTCCGGCGTATCCGGCCATGGGAATACATAGCCTGGAAACCCCTCCTCCTCCTTCTCCTGCATCATGTCCAGCTCAATCCGAACTTGGTCCGCCTCTTCCGGCGTTGCTTCGATCTCCCATTCATAAGCGCTCGCTCCCTGTTCGGTCAACACGGAGCGGCTCTGGACGGAAACGTAGTAGGTCGACTTATTCATGGACGCATCTCTCCTTCTCTTTGATATTCGTCCTCTTTCTTAGTTTTCGTAAAAGGACAGACATTTTATGCCTTCCTTCGGCATATATCTGTATCACTTTGGCGACGTAGGATTAAAAAGATGGGACAGCGTATGACAAAGACAAAGAGAGGATGAACCGTCATGTGCGGAATAACCGGTTTTATACAATGGAGCGGCGATTTGACGCAGGATTCGCAGCTGCTGGTAAAAATGACAGAAAGTTTGGCTCACCGCGGACCTGACGGATCCGGCACCTGGATTTCCAACCCGTGCGCATTCGGTCACCGAAGACTCAGCGTGATCGACCCCGAAAATGGCGCCCAGCCGATGATCATTCATCGGGAAGAGGAAGTCTATGCCATTGTATATAACGGGGAATTATATAATGCTGCGGAGCTTAAAGACGAATTGGTACGACGCGGTCATCGTTTCAATACCAAATGCGACACGGAAGTTTTGTTAGTCTCTTATATCGAATGGGGTCCCGATTGCCTGGAACGCCTCAATGGCATATTTGCATTCGCGATTTGGGACAGCGTGCGGGAACAAGTATTTTTGGCTCGAGACCGGGTAGGGGTAAAACCCCTGTTCTATAGTTACATTGACGGAACGCTCGTATTCGGATCGGAACCGAAAGCATTGCTACAGCATCCGAAGGTGGAGCCTGTGGTCGGGGCCGAGGGGCTTGCGGAAGTGTTTATTATTGGTCCGGCGCGAACCCCGGGACATGGTGTCTACAAGGATATCGCAGAGCTTCGCCCTGGAATGGCGATGATCTTTAACCGGGAAGGATTGCGCAAGTATACCTACTGGAAGCTGGAAAGCAAGCCCCATGAGGATGATGCGGATCAGACGGCAAGCTACTTAAGCGATCTTCTGCGGGACACCGTTGAACGTCAGCTGGTATCCGATGTACCGGTCTGCTCCCTGTTATCCGGCGGTCTTGATTCCAGTGCGCTCTCCTCGCTCGCCGTCGATTACTACAAACGGACGGGCCAAGGACAAGTGCACACCTACTCCGTCGATTATGTGGACAACAACAAACATTTTAAATCTCATTCCTTCCAGCCGGGCGCGGATGCGCCATGGATCAAACGGATGCACGAGGAGCTGGGCACGAACCACCATTGGATTGAATTCGACACGCCCGAACTGGTCGAAGCGCTGGATGTCTCCACGCAGAAGCGGGACCTCCCGGGCATGGCTGACGTGGACGCCTCCCTTCTCCTCTTCTGCCGTGAGATTAAAAAAGGCGCGACCGTCGCCATATCCGGTGAAGCCGCTGATGAAATATTCGGCGGTTACCCTTGGTTTCACCGGGAAGAAATGCTGAATTCCGGTACTTTCCCATGGTCTGTCGCCCCGGATATGAGAGCCGGGCTGCTGTCTGCCGAGATTCGGGACTGGATCAAGCCGCTGGAATACCTCGGAGACCGTTATGCCGATGCGGTAGCCGAAGTGCCGAAGCTGGAAGGGGAGTCCGGGCAGCAGGCCAAAATGCGGGTCATGTCCTATCTCAATATCACCCGCTTCATGCCGACGCTCCTCGATCGCAAGGACCGGATGAGCATGGGCGTTGGACTGGAGGTCCGCGTTCCATATACCGATCATCGCCTGATCGATTATGTGTGGAATATTCCTTGGAGCATCAAAACGACAGGCGACCGTGAAAAAGGCATTCTGCGCAAAGCTCTTGAAGGTGTGCTTCCCGACGATGTCCTGTACCGCAAAAAAAGCCCGTATCCCAAAACTCACAATCCGAATTATCTGGCAGCCGTCAAAGCGCAGGTGCTGTCCATTCTG
This sequence comes from Paenibacillus sp. Dod16, assembly GCF_049893405.1. NCBI lineage: Bacteria > Bacillati > Bacillota > Bacilli > Caryophanales > Paenibacillaceae > Paenibacillus > Paenibacillus sp. Dod16. The sequence continues at coordinate 46,271 of NZ_JBNDYG010000068.1, read as the reverse complement.
GACGATCCTTCTTCGCCGCTGCTTCCGCTCATCGATACGGCACGGATCCGGGAATTGGCTTCTTCGCCGGATGCTTCCTCCAATCTCCCCTGGTTCGGTCAATTGATGTCGGGTCCGCAGCTGTTTGCCTACCTGGCCCAGGTGCATTTCTGGCTCAAAGAGTATAACGTATCCATACGTTAAGTTCTTATTGTTTACGAAAAATCAAAGAAACCATACCCGCAATAGCCGGTATGGTTTCTTTTTATAGGTTCACTATTCAATTATCGTGCCTGCAGGTCCGCTACAAGCTTGCGCAGCGCTTGGCCCCGATGGCTGATCTCCTGCTTCTCCTCCAGAGAAAGCTCGGCCATCGTCTTCTCATGGCTTGGCAGGTAGAACAGCGGATCATATCCAAACCCGCCTTTTCCGGACGGATCCGACATGATCCAGCCTTCAACGCTCCCTTCAGCCTCAAGCTTTTCTCCCGAGACCGGATCATACAGCACCAGCACACAAACAAATCGGGCCGGACTTAGCAAGGGCTGCTCCGTATCCTCACCGAGCCTTAATTGTTCCAGCTCACTGAGCAGCTTCTCGTTATTGTCCTCATCCGCGCCGTGCTCGCCGGCATACCTGGCGGAATAAACGCCGGGCGCGCCATTCAGCGCATCCACGCATAATCCGGAATCATCAGCCAGAACAGGCAATCCCAGTGCGTCGCCAACGGCCTTGGCCTTTTTAAATGCATTGGCTGCGAACGTTGCTCCATCCTCAACGACATCCGGCAGATCAGGGTAATCGTACATGCTCTTGACCTCCGTACCAAAAGCAGCAAAAGCATGCGCAAATTCCTTGACTTTCCCCTGATTGCGGGTAGCTACAATTAGCGTGTCTCCAAGTGTCAATGTCATGTGATTACACTCCAGTACTCGCATTCACGGAACCGATTTTCGCTGCGATGGGACCAAGTGCTTCTTGCTGTCGCTCGATAAGCTCGCGGATTCCCTGTTCCCCAAGCTCCAGGATCTGATCCAGCTCCTCGCGAGAAAACGGGCTTTCTTCGCCGGTTCCCTGAACCTCAACGAATTTGCCGCTTCCGGTCATGACCAGATTCATGTCCACCTTCGCTTTGGAATCCTCTTCATAGTTCAGATCCAGCAGCGCCTGTCCGCCTGCAATGCCCACGCTAATGGAGGCCAGGTAGTCCGTAATCGGAAATACCGCTAGTTTATGTTGTTCTGCAATTTTATTTACCGCTATGGCTAAAGCTACAAATGCTCCTGTTATGGAGGTGGTCCGCGTTCCGCCATCCGCCTGGATTACATCGCAGTCCAGCGTAATTGTCCGCTCGCCAAGAGCATGCAGATTCACAACAGACCTAAGCGCTCTGCCGATCAGCCGCTGAATTTCCATCGTCCGGCCACTGAGTTTACCGCGATTGGCTTCCCGTTGGTTGCGGGATTGTGTTGCGCGCGGCAGCATGGAGTACTCAGCCGTCACCCAGCCCTTTCCTTGTCCTTTCAGAAACGGGGGAACCTTCTCATCCACGGTTGCCGTAATCAGCACCTTGGTGTCTCCCATCTCGATGTACACGGAGCCTTCCGCATATTTATTCACATGGGTCGATAAATTCATCGGTCGAAGCTCATCGCTCTTACGTCCGTTAGATCTCATGTTTTCTGCCTCCTACTTCTTATCGCAATCCTGATTAGCATTCCCTATTCTACCAAAGTGCAGGCACAAAAGCACCTTTTCCGGCGCATATTTCAAAGATGGCCGTGAAGGGTCAGATCGAAATTTCGTTAATGAACTCCGGACGGCTGACAGGCTCGCTGTAATTACGGCTATCCGTTCCAACGACCTCGGAGAGATCGTTCATTCGAATTTTGACCTTCGCATCATCCGAATTCTCGGCTACGGTTAGCACGACGGCCTGCAGCAGCTCGGTTGGAACCTGCTCTCCCTGCTCAAACATGCTGTCCTGAAGCGATACGGTAACAGCGCCGTCCTCTCCTTTTTCGACCGATGCAACGGTGGTATCGTCGGGGATGACCTCGACAAGCCCATCACCGTAATGCGGTCCCCGGATCAGCTCGTTCAAAGCAGCTTTAACCGCATCCTGTCCAGTCGGAACAAGTCTGGTAACAGGTACATAATACTGAATGCCGTCTGGCGTCACTGAAGAGAAATAGACGGTAACCGGTGAAGAGGAAGTGTACAATGCGTCATCCGCCTTTTGAAGGTTGATCCCCATTGCTCGTGAAAGCGGACGGTCCAGCGGCGTGTGATTGACCGGCATTTCCGTTAATTTGACTCCATCCACCCATACCTGCATCGATTCGATGCCTTCATGTCCCGTCAGCGTCCACGTCAACGCCTCCAAGATTCTTCGTTCATCTGCCGCTTGATACTCCGTAAACGATTTATTGAATTCAACAACGGCCAATTTGCTCTCCGGATCGACCGTCACATTATGGATCTGCGTACCTGCAGGCAATACCGCCTGGAAACCCTGTGGAACATAGCCAGCATAGCCGCCTCCGTTCACAAGCACTTCAAGAGATTCTTTCACGGCGCTTGCACCTTCTACCTTCGGAATACCCAAGGTTACAGGTGCCAGCATTCCCCGCGCATCCGAAAGATAAACCGTTGTCTGCGTGCCAATGTCACCTTGTGCCGCTGTGGATCCGGCCGTGTTCAGCATCTGCTTCTCCACTTGTGCAGGCGGCGGGTCAATCGCCTCCGATTGCTTCCCGGTAAATACGCCGCAGCCGGACAACACGATCGGAACAGCAAGCAGCCCGGCGGCGGAAAGCCTGCGAAGATTACGTTTACTACGTTTCATGTATTGTTCCTCCCTAACATTTTTTTGTACAGGTTGTACTCCTATGTATACGAGCCCTTTCCAAAAAAATAACTCTCAGTTTTGCCCTTTCTGGACAAAGGGGGGTGGAAAAAGTACAATCGTCGTATGCATCTTCATCAACCACGAAAATGAGGTGAGTTCCATCATGACAGAAAACGATTCAAACATTCCATACAGTCTGAACAGCAAGAAGGTAGCGGATGCGACACGGAGCCTGCTGCATAAGCGTGGAATCAAGTTGGAGGAAATCGCGGAACTGGTGATGATCCTTCAGAATAAATACTACCCGAATTTGACCATGGACGAGTGCATGGAGAACGTGGATGCCGTTCTCAGCAAACGCGAAGTCCAAAACGCCGTATTAACCGGAATTCAACTAGATATTTTGGCGGAGGAAGGCAATCTCATATCCCCGCTTCAAGAAATGCTGGCCAATGACGAAGGGTTATACGGCGTGGATGAAGTCCTGGCATTTTCCATCGTTAACGTATATGGAAGCATCGGCTTCACCAACTACGGGTATATCGACAAACTCAAACCCGGCATCCTTGAGCAATTGAATGATAAATCAAGCGGCCGTGTACATACCTTTCTCGACGATATCGTCGGCGCGGTTGCCGCAGCCGCCAGCAGCCGGATCGCCCATCGCAAGCAAGCGGAGCGTGAGATCGAGTTGTACGGCACGACCGAAGAGCTTCCAAAAGAATAAAACGCTCATAAAAAGAAGATTCGCTCAACATGCGAATCTTCTTTTTTTCTGCCTACCAGAAGGAGGAAACAGCTCACCGGACGGGAGCTATCCAAGCCGAAAGTGGGTAATTTCAAAGAATTATAGACGATTGCAGATAGAAAGCATACCTCTTTACGGGGGCCGTAACGATGAGTTTCTTCTATAATAAGAAGCCTCCTCTCACCTATGAAAAAACGGGCTGTCCAATCACGTAAATCGGTAAATCTATCTAGTCATTTTTGAAAAGATCCATCATATGATATGATGAAGAACATTCCAATAGAGCACCTATGGAAACCCCGCCAAGCCTATGGCGGGGTTCTTTTTTTAAAAGAATGTGATAGAGATAGATTACCGGTTCGCACCAACCATAACAGGAGAAACATTCCAGATGTCGGATGCATAACGGTGAATCGTGTTATCGCTGGAGAAATGTCCGGAGTAGGCCATATTTATTATCGATTTCTCGGTCCAGGCTCCGGTATTCAAATAAGCACGATCGATCTCCGACTGGGTTGCCACATAACTGGCAAAGTCCGCTAATACAAAAAACTCATCGTTATGATCAAGCAGGGACTGGAGAATCTGACCAAACTCCAACTCGTGACAGCAGAAAGGTCCTGAAGATATTAACTGATTCAGCACACGGGCGATTCTGGGATCCTGCTCATACCGCTCCCTGGATACATAAGCTCCCGTCCTGTAATACTCAAGCACTTCCTCCAGCTTCAATCCGAACAGGAACATATTCTCATGGCCAAGCAGCTCGAACATCTCCACATTAGCCCCATCCAGCGTGCCGATGGTCAAAGCGCCGTTCAACATGAACTTCATGTTTCCCGTGCCGGATGCCTCCTTGCCAGCCGTGGAAATTTGCTCGCTCACATCGGCGGCGGGGATAATCTTCTCCGCCAGAGACACCGAATAGTTCTCCAGGAACAGCACCTGGAGTTTGTCATTGACCTGCGGATCCTTATTCACGACTTCGGCAACGACATTAATGAGTTTGATGATGCTTTTGGCCAGATAATACCCCGGCGCTGCCTTCGCCCCAAAAATGACGGTACGGGGAACGCGATCCGCGCTTGGCTGATCCTTAATCTCGTTATACGCGTGCATCACCCGTAATATATTCAGCAATTGCCGTTTATAGCCGTGCAGCCGCTTCACGTGGACATCGAATATGGAATCGGGATTAATCACGATCCCTTGCTTATTCGCGATGTAATCGGCAAGCCGTTCTTTATTGTTCCGTTTGATCCGCTGAATCCCCTGCTGAAAGGCGGAATCGGTCTTCAGTCCCTTGAGCTGAATTAATTGATGCGGATCCGTGATCCACGAATCGCCGATACCATCGCATATCAATTGACTCAGGCCGGGGTTGCTATGCATCAACCAGCGCCGGTGGGTAATCCCGTTGGTTTTGTTGCTGAATCGCTCCGGATACAGCTCATAATGCGGTTTCATGACCTGTGTCTTAAGCAGTTCCGTGTGCAGCGCCGCCACGCCGTTTACATGATAGCTGCCCACAATTGCCAGATTGGCCATGCGGATCTGGTCGCTTTCAATGATGGCAAGCTGCGATATGCGCTCATGGTCACCAGGATAGCGTTCCAGCAGCATGCCGCAGAAGCGCTTATTAATCTCTTCGATCATCATGTAAATGCGCGGCAGCAGCTCACGAACCATGCCGGCCGGCCATTTCTCCAAAGCTTCGCTAAGCAGCGTGTGGTTCGTGTAGGAAACGGTCCGGCTCGTGATGTCCCAGGCTTCCTCCCAACCGAAGCCCTTATCGTCGATAAGAATCCGCATCAGCTCCGGAATCACCAAGGTCGGATGCGTATCATTGATATGAATGGCCACATGCTCGGGCAGCTCATGATAGGACCGTCCCAGCTTGCCGAACGTCCTGAGAATGCTCTGAACGCCCGCGGAACAGAGAAAGTACTGCTGCTTCAGCCGGAGAAGCTTGCCTTCGTAAGCCGAATCATCCGGGTACAAAAACTCCGATATCGATTCGACCGAACGGTTATATTCCAAAAATTTATAATAGCTGTTGTGATGATGAGCCGAACGGATTCTGGATATATCCGAAGCGGACTCGGCGCTCCACAATCGCAGCGTGTTCACCTGCCCCTCACCGTACCCGATCACCGGAACGTCGTAGGGTACCGCCAGAACCCGCTCATAATCCATCGTGTGAAACACGGTTCGCCCCTCCTGCACATCCACCTCCACGCGGCCCCAGAAGCGCACTTCCACCGCCTTGTCAGCCCGCCGTTCTTCCCAGACGTTGCCCCGCTGAAGCCAGTTGTCCGGCAGCTCGACTTGGTGGCCATCAATAATCTTCTGTTCAAACAATCCGTACTTATACCGGATTCCGCACCCGTGGCCTGCATAGCTTAGTGATGCCAACGAATCGAGAAAACATGCCGCTAGACGTCCGAGCCCCCCGTTGCCGAGGCCTGCATCCGGTTCCTGCTCCTCAATCTCATCCAAATTCCACCCGAGGTCCAAAAGGCCGCTGCGGACCATATCCAGCACACCCAGGTTCAGCAGATTGTTTCCCATTAACCGCCCGATCAAAAATTCAAGCGAGAAATAATATACCTGCTTCTGCCCGGTATCCCGGTATATCCGATTGGCGGCCGCCCATTCCCGTCCGACATACTCCCGGATCATGCCGCCGAGTGTTTTGTATACATCCTCAGCTGTCGCTTCCTCAAGTCCCTTCCCCAACCGACTTACCAACTGCTCCGTAAAGACCTGCTTGAATGTTTCCTTGTTGTTAAACAAAAGAAAGTTCCTCCTGACGGATTCGAATTATTTTGCGATCAAATCGAGATGTCCTTGGCGATGACAAAAGGTTTGCGGAAATCCCCTTGAAGCTTATGATCCCGCGAGATCATCACATCTTTATCGAGTATGACGTTCTCCAGCCTCACATTCTCGCCAATGACGCATTTTTGCATGATGATGGAGTTATGGATGCTTGCGCCTCGTTTTACCTGTACTCCGCGAAACAGAATGCTATTCTTTACTTCCCCGTCGATCTGGCAGCCGTTGGCCACCAGTGCGTTGCTCACATCGGCCGAATTCAAATATTTAGCGGGAACCTCATACTTGATCTTGGTGTGGACCGCCTGCTTGCGGAACAAGCTGTTATACGTTTTAGGATTCAGCAGGTTCATGCTGGTACGGTAATAGCTCTCAAGCGAATTGATCACCGCATGATAGCCGAGGTATTCATATCCCGCGATGTTCAGCTTGTGCCGGTTATGCATGATCGCGTCCCGGAAGAAATGGCTGCCCCCATGGGCGATGCAGTGGTCGGCCATCTCCAGAAACCGCGCTTTCTCCATCACAAACATCTCCATGTATACCGCATCATGCTTGTGATCGTAATGAATATCCTTGACCATGCCGTCCTCATCGACATCGAGGCGAACACAGGAACGGTGCTCTTCCCGTGGTGCATTCACTTTTGTATAAACAAGCGTCACGTCGGCGCCCTGCTCCAAATGGTATTCGTATACCTCATTCAAATCGACGGTGCTTATATGCTGGCTGCCGGAATGCACGATATGCTTCGCGGATCCCCGCTCAAAAAAATCGAGATTGTTATAAATATGCCGCAGCTCGCCGGCGGACACATCGGCTTCATCGTTCCAATCCGGCGGAAGTATGAACAGGCCGCCCCGCTTGCGATGCATATCCCAAGGCCTGCCTTCGCCCAGATGATCCATCAGGGACCGGTATTTCCTGCGAACAAACAGAGCAATATCCTCGATGCCCGCATGCATCATATTGGACATCACGAAGTCGATCAGGCGGTACCTCCCCGCAAAAGGCACAGCGGCCCCGCACCGGTAATATGTCAATTCACTCAATACATCCCGTTCATGCTCCAAATTAATAATACCCATGAGTTCTCTCATCTGCGAATCCCGTCCTAACCTTGATTATTATGGGACGAAGACGACGATTGAAGCAGCTTCAGGACGTCTTCATCTTGACCGCTTGCAAGCACAATCCGGGATGGATCTTCAGGAGGGGGACCAATGACGGCATGATCTTGAATGATCATGTCCTCCGTGATAATCGCCCGGTGTATCCGTACATGGCTGCCGATGCGCACCTTGGGCATAATGACGGAATCGGTAATGACACTGCCTTCCCCTACCTCCACGCCATAAAAGAGGACCGAATGTTCTACCTCGCCGCACACGGTGCAGCCCTCGTTAATCATACTGTTTCGCACGACGCCGGTTGGAGAAATATACTCTGCCGGCTGATTCGGGTTCCGGGTGTAAATGCGCCACAGCGGATCGTTCAAGTCCAGCTTGGGCTGCTCGCAGAGCAGATCCATATTGGCTTCCCATAGGCTCTCGATGGTGCCGACGTCCTTCCAGTACCCTTCGAACGGATAAGCGTACAGCGTTTTGCCGTCCGCCAGCATGCTCGGCAGAATGTCTTTGCCAAAATCATGGCTCGTATCCGGATGCTCCGCATTCCGCAGTAAATAGGATCGCAGCAGCTTCCAGCGAAACAGATAAACGCCCATGGATGCCGTCGTACTCTTCGGATGCACAGGCTTCTCCTCGAACTCGAAAATCCGGCAGTTCTCATCCGTATTCACCATGCCGAACCGCTTCGCTTCGTCCAGGCTCACCTCGATGACGGAGATGGTACAATCGGCATCCTTCTCCTTGTGATAAGTCAGCATACGGTCATAATCCATCTTATAGATGTGATCTCCCGACAAAATCAAAACGTGCTCAGGATCGTACTGATCAATAAACTTAAGATTCCGATAAATCGCATCCGCCGTCCCGCGGTACCAGGTCGTCCCGTCCTCCCGTTCATGGGGCGGAAGCACGAATACGCCTCCATTCAACCGGTCCATGTCCCAATCGCTTCCTACGCCAATGTAAGAATGCAGAACCAGAGGTTCATACTGGGTTAGTACCCCAACCGTGTCGATTCCCGAATGGGAGCAGTTGCTCAGCGGAAAATCAATGATCCGGTATGTACCCCCAAAATAAACAGCCGGCTTGGCGAGCGTCTTCGTGAGGCCCTTCAGCCGTTTGCCTTGACCTCCTGCGAGCAGCATAGCGACCACATCTTTTTTCTTCATGACAGATTCTCCTTTAAGGGGCTTTATGAGATACGAATCCTATAACATGAAAATTGCGGAACCAAGGGAACGCTTCGATACGAATATGGTGGAGTGAATCGTGATGAGTGATTAAGAAAAAAGCCTTGAGGGAATGCCTTACTTAAACAGCAAGGTACATCAACTATATGCGGGGTAGTGAAAAACTCTGACTCTAATGAGGGAATGCCCCCCATCTTAGGTATTACCGGCCTCCTCTTTTATAAAAAAGCCGTGGCGCCACTTGCCAAGCATCCTGATCGCAGCGGCTGCGCGGGCAGACTATCCGGCTGCATCTGATCAAGTGATGCTCCACAATGTAGCCCTCTGAATCTATTAAACAAAAAACCGCCTATTCTACGCATGATGGAAGTCAACGTACAAGCAGACGGTTTTATTTATGTCTTGATTATATCAGGAATGCGGCTGTTTCCGTACAGAAAAATAGCACATTCCATCCTCGTTTTCGATCTCCTCGGCTTCCCCGCGGCGGGCCAGCTCGGCGAGATGGGCCAGCGCTTCGCACATGGCGAAGCGCAGCTGGTGGATGCCGAGCTTCTCACCGAAGAGGGCGGTGCAGACCTCGAAGGCGGTTAGGCGGCCGGCAGCGCTCAGCATGCCGGAGATGGCGGCTAGGCGCTCCTCGTGATGGAGGAGGAGCGCATCGATCCGTTCACGGAAATGCGTGAACGGGTGGCGGTGTCCGGGGTACGCCGTCCGGACATGCAGTTCCCGCAGGCGGCGCAGCCCTGCGAGGAATAGTGCCAGCGGCTCGGCATCGCTGCCGGGCAGCAGGCTCACGTTGGGCGAGATTTGCGGCAGCACGGCATCGCCGCATAGCAGGACGCCGCTGTCTGCATGGAAGAACGACAGATGCCCCGGAGCATGGCCGGCCGTTTGCACCGGCACCCATATCCGGCTGCCCATCCGGAACGGCAGATCCTCGCTGATAAACGAGATCTCCGGCTGCGGCGTAACTTGGGGGAAGAAGCCGTTCAGATGCTCCGGCAGCAGGGCAAGCTTGGTTTCCGGCATGCCATGCTGCCGGAAGAACGCCGGGAGTTCGTGATCCATCGCGGAATCCGTTCCCCACATGAGCATCGCTTCCCGATGTGCCCTCTCTGACATCCACACCTTGGCGCCCGAACGCTCCTGAAACCACCCGGCAAGCCCATAGTGATCCGGGTGATGATGGGTCAGCACGACCGAAGCGATGTCACTGAACTCGAACCCGAGCTGCTCCATCGCCGCCAGCCATTCCCGCTCCGAGGAACTCGTTCGCGGCCCCGGATCGATGATGGTCATACCGTCATCTCCCGGCAGCACATAGCTGTTCACCCATCTTAAGGGGTTGGATAATGTAATCTTCACCTGACTGAGCTGATGTTCTTCTATATGATGAATGTCCGGGCTATTTCCCTTCTCTTCCTGATTCATTGTAGATGTAACCTCCATCTGCATTATGACTTCAAATCCGACTCTTTCATCATAAGCTTGTAATCGGGATATGTATAGCAGGCTGCGATGGTTTGTTGCTGGTCTTGCGCAGTGCCGGTTTCACGGAAAGATAAGGTGTCAGAGTAATAGCAATGTTGGTACAAGGATTTAAAGATTGAAGTGAGCGAGTTACTTTGTTTCATCAAAGGACGCTTCACGTACGCATCGTTCCTCCAATCGCTGTTGCCCCCGGATTTTTTTCATCGTATTGATTGATTGTTAAATCCGATGGCAAAGGCGACCGCTGCCGCTTTTACGGAATCGATTCGTCCGCTCCGCTGCTTCGCGCTCGTTCATCATAAAAGCGTGTACCATCTGATCGGCTTCTCTTGGCCTTAATAAGCAGATGACCTTCTTTCATATACGAAAAGCATCCCCATAGTCATATAAACTTGGGGATGCTTCTCCATTAGCGAAACTGTAGTTTTTTTGAGTTAGCTGAGTACGCTCCATTTTCAAACCTGTAAATCTTATTAAAATGCATGATGTTTACACTCTCTTTTCGATCCACAAAGTCCCTCTTGGGAAATTGCACGTTCTGCAACTCCATGATATTCCAAGTTAATTCCTTCTACTCATCTCCAGCTTAATGAATACTCGCCTCATACTGAAAGGACCCATAATATCACTTCAGCTGACGGTTTACCTCCTCGCATGAGCGCTGGATGGCTTCCCCGGCAGGCAGGGTGATCTTGATTCCGTCCTCGCCCATCCATTCGACCTCTCCGTTAGCGGCTCCGCGTCCAACGATCAGACGCAGCGGAGCGCCGGCAAGGTCGGCATCCTTGAACTTGACGCCAGCCCGTTCGTCCCGGTCATCCAACAGTGGCTCCAGACCAGCCTTGTTCAGCTCGCTGTAGATATGTTCAGCCAGTTTCATCTGAATCTCATCCTTAACCGCAACCGGGATAATGTGCACCTTGAACGGAGCCACGGACATCGGCCAGACCAACCGCTCATCCGAGATGCACTGCTCGGCGATGGCGGACATGACGCGGGAGACGCCAATACCGTAGCAGCCCATGATCAGCGGTTTCTCCTGTCCGTCGGAATCCAGGTACATGGCGTTCATAACCTCACTGTACTTCGTACCCAGCTTGAACACATGTCCAAGCTCAATCCCGCGATGAAACTGAAGCGGAGCTCCGCAGCGCGGACAAGGTTCACCTTCTGTTACATTCCGGAAATCGCCGGTGTGTTCCAGCGAAAAATCATGTCCTGGGCGGACTCCCTTTAGATGGGTATCCCCCTGGTTAGCACCGGTGATCCCCTCTGCCATAGCTGCTACTTCGGAATCGACCAATACCTTCAGGGTTAGACCTACCGGTCCCGCAAACCCGACTGGGGCTCCCGTCGCCTGCATCACCTCTTCGGCACTCGCTAATTCCGCGAGTTCTGCTTCTAGGTAAGACTTCACCTTTGCCTCGTTTGCTTCGCGGTCTCCCCGGACAAGCACCGCAACCCGTTCTCCATCTACGTGGTAAATCAGCGTCTTGATCAATTGCTCCGGGCCGACTTGCAGGAAGTCAGTCAATTCCTGAATGCTCTTCACATTGGGAGTTATTACCCGTTCTATAACTGAGTCGCCGTCGGTCTTTACGGATTCTCTTCCTGCAGGCTCAGCTGAAGCCGCAGACTCCGCTCGCTCCAGATTTGCAGCATAACTGCAATCGGTACAGGAAACAACGGTATCCTCGCCTATATCCGCCAGTGCCATAAACTCATGGGTTTCCCCTTGCCCGCCAATGGCACCCGCATCGGCTTCCACCGCCCGGAACGTCAGGCCACAGCGTCTAAAGATTCGTTCATACGTTTCATACATGTTCCGGTAGGACACATCCAGGCCTTTCCAGTTCCGATCAAAGGAATACGCATCCTTCATCAGGAATTCACGCCCCCGCAGCAGACCAAAACGCGGACGCCGCTCATCCCGGTATTTGTTCTGAATTTGGTACAGGTTGACTGGCAGCTTCCGGTACGAAGAAATCTCTTGGCGAACGATGGACGTAATCACTTCTTCATGGGTTGGTCCAAGCACGAACTCCCGGTTATGGCGGTCATGCAGCCTGATGAGTTCCGAACCGTAAACATCGTACCTGCCCGATTCCTTCCACAGCTCGGCGGGCTGAACAGCGGGCATGAGCATCTCCTGTCC
>NZ_JBNDYG010000068.1:0-33795 GCF_049893405.1 Paenibacillus sp. Dod16 | reverse complement strand
TCTTTCGCAAGACCCGCCATGCCAGCGGCAGATACGAATAGATTCCTGCTGCCGTTTGACGGATATAGCCGCCGCGGAGCATCCATTGATGGCTCAGTGCCTCCGCCTCGGAAGGCACATCACGCATCGTTGTCATCAATAATTGGCATTGCCGCATCTTCCTCATACTCCTTCTTATATCCATGAATGAACCTGCCTGAGCGCAAAAAGAGCACATTCGCTCCTAGGGACGAATGTGCTCGTGGTACCACCCTGATTCCATCTTGCCGGACGCAAAAGACGCTCCATTAAAGATGCTTCATAAGGCGGTAACGGGCCGAACCGGCGCCGCTTGTTCACAGCGGGCAACTACAAGGTAGGAAGGACACAGCCTAGCGGGTGGAAGCCTTTCAGCCAAGGGCTTCTTTTCTGTCTCGCCGAATCTTGCATCCTCATGTCCTTGATGATCATTATTCACGGGAAATTCATTTTCCAATACATTACAGCCGGACGGTCGAAATGTCAAGCATGAACGGGTCAGGCGATTCTAATGAGCGATATGGTCCAGCACCTGCCGTAAGATCCCGATGACATGCTCATCTTCATACGTATAAAAATATGTATTTCCTTCCCTCCGGAATTTGACCAGTCTTAAACTTCGCAGATAGCCAAGCTGGTGGGATACCGCCGACTGACTCATGCCAAGCACCTCGGCAATATGGCCGACGGGGCATTCTTCTTGCGAGAGCAAATGAAGAATCCGGATCCGCGTCGGATCCGAAATGGCCTTCAGCAGTCGTGACGCTTCCATGGCCTCGTCTTCGTGCAGCAGCTCATGGTGCTCTTTTTCCATAAACTAATCCCCTCTTCTCCATAATGGCTTGAACGATTTCGCGGGCATCCCGTGAAACTCCTGCCAAGAGTGCGGAGCCCCGGTGCGTCTGCCAAGGCAAGCCTACATAATAGAGCCCCGTTACCGGACTGATACCGCGTGTATGAATAACAGCCTTCTTATGATCCAGCGCTTGATCCACATGAAGCCAATCATAGCTGGGAACAAAGCCGGTCGCCCAGATGATATTCCGGACCTTAAGCTCCGTTCCATCCTCGAATCGCATTCCGGAAGCGCCGGCATCAACGGCTCTCTTTTTCAACACCACTTTACCGCACTTGACCGCTTGTTTCAATTCATATCCAAAAATCGGGTCTCCGCGGCGCTTCAGCTTACGTCCCACCCAGGAGGAGCCGCCGGCTGATAAAATGCCGAGTTTGTCCAACCACCAGAACATGCCCTTTCCCCCGATGGTCATGGGTAAATACCGCGGCTGCTGCCCGAGGGCCAAATACGTTTCCCGACCACCCGACAGTTCGACCGCAATCTGCGCCCCGCTGTTCCCGCCGCCAACGACAAGAACCCCACCCTCTTGAAGCTGGGAAGGATGCCTGTAATCGGATGAATGCAGCTGGAGAATTTCCTCTGGAACCGATGCTGCAAACGTCGGAATTCGAGGCTGCCGGAACGGCCCGGTAGCGATGATCAGCGCCTTTGCATGATATTCTCCCTGATGGGTATCGATTATAAAACGGTCTTCTTCCTTCCGGGCACACTTCACATCCGTCTCAAACTGAATGGGCAGCCTAAACCGCGCTGCATACGATTTCAGATAGGACGCCATCTCATCTTTATCCGGGAACCCGTCGGGATCCCCCTCTAACCTCATTCCATGCAAGGCACTATGAGTCCTCGGGGTAAACAACTTCAAGGAATCATATCTCGTCTTCCATGCATCACCCACCTCCAACCCCCGATCCAACAACAGAAACTTCATCCCTGCCTGCTGCAGCCAATAGCCAGCTGCCAATCCTGCCTGCCCCGCTCCGATAACGATTACGTCCCATATCATATAGGTATCACTCCATTATATGAATATTTGCTCATATATACATATAACATGAAACTTGTTTCCCCTTCAAGCATAAGATGGTGATTACATCGTCAAACGCCGCATGAAACTGGAATAAATATCTGATGAATCCAGTTGACAACATACACATTCAGTCATACTATAGGCATAAAGTTGCTTCGAGGAAACAATATATGCTCGGCCCAATTTAGTAGGGAGAGGTTAAACTTTATGGATGAGACAAAATATCGGCAGCATTTGCATCAGGCAGCGCTCGGCGAGCGTTTTCTGATTGAACAGGTGGATATCCGCGGTGAGCATAAACGACGGCTTCTGGACCTCGGATTCGTACCGGGCTCCGTTATCGAAGTGCTGAAAGCCAGCCCGCTCGGCGATCCAACCTCATATAGAGTAGCAGGTACCGTCATTGCATTAAGAAAAGAAGAAAGTCAGTTAATCTGGGGTAAGGTGATATCATCATGAGAACTTTTACCGTCGCGCTGGCTGGCAACCCGAACACGGGAAAAAGCACGCTTTTTAATGCTCTCACCGGCCTGAAGCAGCACACCGGCAACTGGTCAGGCAAAACAGTCAGTCTCGCAAGCGGCAATTACGATTACAAAGACACCCGCTTCCAATTTATCGATCTGCCCGGGACGTACTCCTTGTTCTCCAACTCGGCCGATGAAGAAGTGGCGCGCGATTATATTATTTTTGAGAAACCGGACGTTACCCTGCTGGTTCTGGATTCTACGGCGCTGGAAAGAAGCCTTAACCTTGCACTGCAAGTGCTGGAAATGACCGACCGGGTCATCATCTGCCTGAATCTGATGGACGAAGCGAAGAAAAAAGGTATCAAGATTAACGCACGCAAGCTGGCGGATCAGCTCGGGGTTCCCGTCATTCCGATATCGGCCAGAAATAACGAAGGCCTGGATACCCTGTCCGAGCAGCTGCTTCTCATGTGCACAGGGCAGACTCCGACTACGCCGTACCGGATGAAATATAACGAATATCTGGAATCGCAAATTTCCGGCCTGGAGTCCGAATTACGAGACATTCTTGGCGACGAATATCCAGCCAGATGGCTGGCGATCCGTTTTCTTGATGGAGACCGGAAGCTGATCGCGACGCTGAAAGAACGATTAAAGGCTTCGGATAAAGGAGGGATTTCACTTGGAACAGCTAAAGCGCTTGGAAGCTCTAACAGCCGCCATTCCTGCTGAGCAGGTAGAGGATGTTCGGGAATACATCGTGGGCGAATTATTCAAAAAATCCCGCGAGCTGTGCAGTGATGCCGTCACCGTCACCAACCGTGAGCTTCTGTACCGTTCCGAGCGTCTGGACCGCATCTTCACCTCCAAGCTGTGGGGATTTCCGATCATGCTGGCCATGCTCGGCGTTATTTTTTACTTAACGATCGCAGGGGCTAACGTGCCTTCTTCCATGCTGGCAAGTTTCTTTGGCTGGATCGAAGGATACCTGACGATGGCCTTTCAGGCCCTCCATGCTCCCGATTGGCTCTATGGCGTGCTGATTCTCGGATTGTTCCGGGGGACCTCCTGGGTTGTCAGTGTCATGCTGCCTCCCATGGCTATCTTCTTTCCAGCCTTTGCGCTGCTGGAGAACTATGGCTATTTGCCTCGGGTAGCCTTTAACCTGGACCGTCTGTTCAAAAAAACGGGAGCGCACGGCAAGCAGTCCCTCACCATGGCGATGGGATTCGGCTGCAATGCGGCGGCCATTATGTCGACCCGGATCATCGAGTCGCCTCGGGAGCGGATGCTCGCCATTCTGACCAATAACTTCGTGCCCTGCAACGGTCGCTGGCCTACGCTGATCCTGCTGGCCTCCTTGTTCATGGCTGCAGGTTTCTCGGGAGGAGCCCAGACGCTCGTAACGGCTTCCGTTGTTATGGGCATGGTGCTGATCGGTGTCGTTGTCACGCTCACGGTATCATGGGGACTATCCAAAACCGCCTTGAAAGGCATTCCTTCCCACTACACGCTGGAGCTGCCTCCATACCGTAAACCGAAGATACTGAATACCATTCTCCGGTCGACCCTGGATAAAACCCTCTATGTACTGCGCAGAGCCATTATCGTAGCGGCACCTGCAGGCGTGCTCACCTGGGTGCTTGCTAACATCTATATTGGCGATGCCAGCATTCTGATTCATTTCGTTGAATTTCTTGATCCGTTTGCGCGCGCACTCGGACTCGATGGCTTCATTCTGATGGCCTTTATCATCGGACTTCCCGCCAATGAAATCGTGCTGCCGATCCTGCTGATGGGATATTTGGCTACGGGGTCCCTGACCGAGGTTACCGATATGTTTGCCCTCAAGCAAATCTTCCTGGACCAAGGCTGGACCTGGCTGACCGCACTGAACATGATGCTGTTCTCGCTGCTTCATTATCCATGCGGAACCACGCTCGTCAACATCTGGAAGGAAACGAAAAGCGTGAAGTGGACGTTCCTGTCCTTTGCCATCCCGACGGCCATCGCCATCGGCGTCACCTTCCTGGTCACTCAGGTGGCCCGGGCACTGGGATGGGTTTAACGACAGAGGATTGAATCAGCATCATATAAAACAAACGAGCCGCTCCAAGGAGACTCCTTGAAGCGGCTCGTTTGTTTTATCCGGAAATGGATGAGTTCTATGAAACTTAACCTTTCACCGAACCAGCAGCGATGCCTTCCACGATACGATCACTGAGGAACAGGAACATCAGCAGGATTGGCAAAATACTGATCATCAAGGTTGCGCCAATAGCACCCCAATCGGTTGTGTATTGTCCGATAAAGTTCTGCACGCCGACGGTGAGCGTCTTGAACATGTCCGAGCTGATGAACGTATTCACGAAAATAAATTCGTTCCAGTTGTAGATCATGTTAATGATGGCTGTCGTCGCCAGCACCGAGCCCGTCATCGGAAGCACGATCCGGAAGAAAACCCGGTGAACCGAGCAGCCGTCCATGACTGCCGCCTCTTCCACTTCCTTCGGCAGCGTGTAATAGAACCCGAGCAGAATCATAATGGTAATCGGCATATTGAAGGCCACGTACGACAATATCAAAGAAACCGGATGATCGGTCAGGCCAACCTTGTTGAAAATGCTGAACAGCGGGATCAAGGTGGAGTGAACCGGAATCATCATGGCAACCATAAATAATCCGAGGACGAAGGAGCTGCCCTTCCACTTCATTCTCGTAATCGCGAAGGTGACGAGACTTCCCAGAATGACCGTGAGCGCAGTCGCGACAACGGTGATCCAGACGCTGTTCAGAAAATATACGCTGATGTTGCCGGCACTCCATACCTTCTCGTAATTCTCCCAGCGCGGATTCATCGGAAGGGACAGCGGAGGAAGATCGAATACTTCCTGATTGTTTTTTAATGAGAACAGCAGCAGCCATACGAGCGGGAACAGCTGGAATACTGCAACGCCGATCAGCACGATATACAGCAGCGCGTAACCCAGCTTGCCTCCCACTCCGTTTCCGGATCGGGCGCGCCCGTCTTGGAGCTGTCCTGTGGCTCCGGATATCATGAAGCATCCCTCCTTATGAATATTGGATCGTTTCTTTCGATGCCGTTAATTTCCGTATGACCCACGTTACGATCAGACAGATCACCAGCAGGAAGAATCCGATCGCGCTGCCGTAACCGAAATCATAAGCGCGGAAAGCCGTGTGATACATGTAGGACGCCATCACTTCACTTGCGCCGTTAGGCCCCCCGTCCGTCATAACAAAGATGAGGTCGAAATATTTCAAGGAACCTACCACCGCCAGCACGATCGTCACCTTAATCACTTCCATGATGAGTGGAAGCTTGATCCGGAACGCAATTTGCAAGGAAGTCGCACCGTCGATCTTGGCCGCTTCCACCAGCGATGCCGGGATATTCTTCAAAGCTGCATAATAGATCAAGATATAGAAACCGGCATACTGCCACAGAATCGGAATAAACAAAGCGAACAAGACAAGCGACGGCTCAGCGAGCCATGCCGGCGGGTTCGTGATCCCGATGGATTCCAGGAAGCTGTTCACAATTCCGTTCGTCGGGTGGTAAATGCGCAGCCACAGCTGCGCGATCGCAACGGAGGACAGCAGCATGGGTATGAGATAGATTTTACGGAACAGGTTGGCGCCCTTGATCTTGGAAGCCAGCACCATTGCCACGGCCAGGTATATGATCAGGCTTGCTGCCGAGAATACGGCTAACAGCAGGGAGTGCCATGCACTGTCCCAGAACTTGCCGTCCGAGAGCAGGGCCTGGTAGTTATCAAGTCCGATAAAGGTCATCGCACCGATGCCGTTCCATTCGTTCAGTCCGTAATAGGCGGTAAGTATGATTGGAATATAAACGACGGCCATAATCACAAGCAGTGCGGGCAAAACATACAGCGCGATGATTTTTTTGTTGGACATCACTTTATCCAAAGTGTCCGACTCCTTTCTTCCTATGGTCTTAAGGAAAGATTTATCCGGCATCGCTGCCGGATAAATCAGGGTCCCGTTTCTTTGTTGTCCTAAAGAGTCTTAGTTCCCTTTGGAGATCGCCGCTTCATGCTCTTCGGAGAATTTCTCCGGCGCCACGGCTTTGCCGAAGAGCGCCTGAATCATGTTCAGATGTGTCTCGGCGGCATTCGCCTCCATCTGTACATCCGCGAACAGGGTGATGCTGCTTGCTTGGTTCATTTCATCAAAGAGATCGATGTACAGCTGCGGAAGCTCAAGCGTCGAGGTATCCACCTTCGTTGCCGGGATGACGCCGGCACCTGTAACGGACTGCTCGCCCCACTTGGTGACGAAATACTCAACAAACTTCTTGGACTCCTCTTTCACTTTGGAGTTCTCGCCGATGAACAGGCCGACACCCGGTCCGCCTACCCAGCTGTTAATATCGCCTTTGCCGCCTTCAACCGTCGGGAATTTGAAGAAACCGACGCTATCGCGGAATTCTTGCGGAATCTCTTCATTAGTCGTAAAGTTAGGCAGTTCCCAGGTCCCCATCATGTACATGGCCGCTTTGCCGTTCAGGAATTCGGATTTCGCTTCCTCGTTGGATAAGCCGTTGAACCCTTTGACAAACGCGTTGCCATCCACCAGCGATTGAACCTCTGCGGCTGCCTTTACAAGCGATTCGTCCTTGAAAGAACCCGAACCGCTGATTGCGCTGGCAAGCGTTTCTTGTCCGCCGATTCGGTCTGCCAGGTACATGTACCAGAGCGAACCGGTCCAGCGATCCTTGTTGCCCAGTGCGATCGGAGCAATCCCGTTATCGGACAGCGTTTTCACGACATTCTTGAATTCTTCGTAGGTTTGCGGAATCGCCAGATTATGCTGCTCGAATATCGCTTTGTTGTAGTATACCGGAGCGATATTGAACTCGAGTGGAAGCGCATACGTTTTGCCGTCAATGGCATAAGCCTCGGTCGTGCCGGCCACGAACTTGCCATTAAGCTGACCGTCCAGCAAATCATCTACTGGTGCAAACAGCTTGCCTTCGACATAAGGCTTCAGGAATCCCGCTGCCCAGGTTACCCCTACGTCCGGAAGCTCGTTCGAGGCGGAAAGCACTTTCAATTTATTTTTATACTGCTCATTATCCAGAACTTCCTGTTTGATCGTCACGTTCGGATTCTCTTTTTGATATTCTTCGATGATCTGATTCACGATTTTGTTCTGTCCCGCAGAAACGCCTGCCGGCCATAAGTGCATGAAGTTCACCGTAACTTTATCGACTTCGCTGCCGCTGTTGCCTGAATCCCCCGTGCTGCTGTTGCTCGATCCACAACCAGCCGCAACCAGAGCGAGACACAATGTTAGAAGCAGAACCGTCCATTTTTTGTTGAACACGTTTACAACCCCTTTTCTAGTATGCTGTTCGCGTATTGAAACCGCTTTAATCAAATTTTATCAGTGAGGGGATGATTGTATAAGGTCATAATGATTGGGACTAATTCCACTTTTATTAGATTTCCTCTCCGCTATCGGATACGCTATGGCGGTATTGACTCGGGCTTACCTCCTCAAGGTCACGGAACACTTTCACGAAATATTTCGCCGTTTGGTATCCCACCTTCTCCGCAATTTCCGCGACAGGCAGCGATGTACCCGCCAACAGCTCCTTGGCCCGCTGTACCCTGCGACGCGTTAAATATTCGCTGAAGGTGAGTCCGGTCTGCTCTTTGAATAACACGCTGAAATAACTGGAATTCAGATGAAGCACTTCTGCCACTTCCTTAAGCGATACCGATTCCTGAAGGTGCTGATCCACGTACTTCAGCGCTTCCTGCACCTGAATGCTGTAGCCCTTATCCAGCTGCGCCGCCTCCAGGAGCTTGGGATCCACCAGTTTCTCCATCCGCTCAATCCGATCAATTTTTTCCCGGCGTTCCAGGGCCGACTCGACCGCTGTTACCAGCTTCCGCTTATCCAGCGGCTTTAGGAGATAATCCACGACGCCGTATTGCAGCGCTTTACGGGCATAATCGAATTCCGAATAACCGGATATGACGATAATGACCGGCGGATGCTCTAGTTCATGCAATCTCTCAATCAGCTCAAGTCCCCCGATTTCCGGCATGCGGATGTCCGTCACCACCAGATGAGCCACCTGCTCCTGCAGCCACTCCAGCGCCTCTACGCCGCTTGAAGCCGTCACGATTCTGCAGCGACCCGACGACCATGCCTCCAGCGTCTTCCTTACCCCTTCCCTCGTTCTCGGCTCATCATCCACGATCAGTATCGTTTTCATGCTGTTCCCCCTCCCCACCATTAGCCTGAAAATCATTCGGAATTTGAAATGAGATCGTCGTTCCCTGGCCCACCACGCTGTGAATACGCAGGCCGGCTTGCCCGGAAGCGTAATACAACCGGATTCGTTGCTCTACATTGGCAATGCCAACACCGCTTTTTTTAGAAGATTCCGCGTATCCCTTTTCCATGGAGGAATACAGAGAGGCCACCGTCTCCTCGTCCATTCCGGGGCCGTCATCACTAACCGAAATGACCGTATATCCCGGGTGATCGGAGGCCTTCGCCCGTACAATAACGGTGCCCGGCCCCAATCGCTGCTCAACTCCGTGGAGGATCGCATTTTCCACGATCGGCTGAATCAGCAGCTTCGGAATCGGCACGTTTTTGCTGGCTTCATCCGCCTCGATTTTCCAGGATAACCGATCCAGCATCCGCATTTTCATAATCATCAAATAACGCTCAGCATGATCCAGCTCGTCCCGGACCGATACCCACTCATCCTCGTCTTTGCGGTTAATGACGTAACGGAATAAGCCGGACATCGCGACCACGATTTGGGCCAGCTCTTCTTCCCCTTGATCATCCAGCGCCCAATAAAACGCTTCCAATGTGTTAAAAAGAAAGTGCGGATTGATCTGCGCCTGCAGCGCTTTAAGTTCTGTCCGGCTCTGAATGATCTCCTTCTGATACACAACCTCGATTAATTCGTTCAGCGAATCCACCATCTGGTTGTACGAATTGTTAAGCTCGTTGATCTCCATCGTCTTCGAGGTGACGGCAATGGGCCTCAGCGTTCCCAGTCTCACGCCGCGCATGGCTTTGATCAGATTCAAAATCGGCCGGATGATCATCGTGGTCAGTATAAAGCTTAAGAACAGAAACAGCAGCGCACCCACGCCCCCGGATACGATAATCGCGGTTCGCAGCACCGATATCCCCTCCGTCGTATAATCGACAGGCGTCAGGATGACCAGGTTCCAGCCCGTGGCCTCAGACTGTTTCTGTACGGCAATGTAGTCCTCATGGCCGATCGTAACCGTCTCCCCTTCGCGGTGCAAAACCTCCTTCGCATCCACCACGGTGGCAAAATCCGACGAGATTTCATTCCCCGCCTGATCAAACAATCCCATCGTTTCACGCGAATCGCTGCCAGTGCCGCCAGCAGTGTCCGCCAGTGCAAAATAGTCCTTCTCCAGCTTCACGAGCAAGTACCCGCCGTGGGCAAAGGAATGGTCAATCAGCCGAATTCTCCGTACCGCTACCACCACATCCGGATCCCGGGGATCCTGACCGAACCATACCAGCTTCCCCATGCCCTGATCTGCCGCAGCAATCCAATCTCCCCTGACCCGGCTGGTCAGACTTCCTTCATCCAGTGGAAACAGCCGCCGATAATCCTTCGTATATAATTCCAGCGAACGGATGCCCGTAGCATAGGCTTCATATTTACGAACCTCCTGTTGAAGGGACTGCCGTTCACCGAATGTTATCGGCTTACCCGCGGTCTCCTGCGCCAGAAAGCGCTGAACCGTTGCGTTCGTCGAGACTTGGGCCGTCAGCGTATCCACCTGCTTGAGCAGCGCATCCAGCTTCCCCGTGGCCTGAACGGCCGTCTGCTGAATATGCTTCTCCGCACTGTTGCGCAGCAAAGCCGAAACCTGATCATATACAAACACCCCGACCAATGCCAATACGATAACCATCACCAGCATAAATCCAAGGAAGATTTGATTCCGCAGTGTATTCAGCCTGCCAAACCTGTTCAAGTTCTGCACTCCCTTTCGATTTGGAACTGTAATTCACTATACACAATCTTGTTGAAGTTAGGGAGTCCTCGCCGTTCCGCAAAGGTCCAAGGCATATGTACTTTATTACTCAAAAAAAGAGGAAATGCGAAGGGTAGTTTCCCCTTGCACTTCCTCTCATATACAGCCAAACATACTATACCGGATATAATTCCTGATGCCGCTCAAGCTCTCTTTTGCAATCGGTGCACAGCCCTCTTACGGCGCCGGCGTCATCCGCGTAAAAGATTAATTGTCGCTTGCGCCGGCATTTACTGCATGCTTGTCCGTGCTGACCGCTCCGGGTTCGCGTTGTTGTGTTCAGATGGATAACATTACGCTCCCTTCCGCTTCTTTTCTTGCGTCTGAACCATCCAACTGCAAGAAGGACTAGAACGGCTCCGGTCATCATCCCGATCATCCATCCCATGTTTATTTCACCTCCGACTTGTGCAGGCTATTTGTACAAAATAGCTAAAAAACGATCAGCAGATTTACACTCCATGATCACGTATAAACGACGTCTACATTAATACCAATTGTGAACATTTTAACATATCTTGTATTTGTTATTGCGGTTCCTGCCCATTTTCAATCACAGAATATAACCGGATTTCCGCAATGAAAACACAAAAAAGCCTTCTCACTCCCGTTGCTACGGGAAGGAAGGCTTTCGCTGTGCTTTCGTTCATGCAACCGGCATGGTGTCAGATCTTCAACTCACCGAGTTTTATCAACTCAACGACAGCTTGCGAACGGCCCTTGACGTTTAATTTCTGCATGACATTGGAGATGTGGTTACGCACCGTCTTTTCGCTAATAAACAACTGCCCGGCGATATCGCGAGTCGTTTTGTCCTGCACTAGCAATTCAAACACTTCGCGTTCACGGTGGGTTAACAAGAACTTGCTGTTATGGTCGGTCCCCTTCAATGGTGTCACCCCTCCTTGCCCGGGTATGTGTGGTCTAACAAGGGTAAGGGATACAGTCAACTCATCTTATGTAAGATGAGGGGGGAAGGTGCGAAAGAGGCGAACAATTTGGGCGATTGGCCCGTATTGGCGATTTTTGTCCTTGCTTCCTCTCGAGGGTTGGTCTATGATGATGGTGTAAAAATAATTTTCTTTATTTTTTCATATTTATAAAAATTATTTTCAGAATTGGAATCCCATTCATTATGCCCAGGCAATAAGCTCACCGGGAACCTTGAAGGAGGCTTGTGATGACACCAATCTTGCATATTATTTCTGTCGAAAAGGAAAGTCTGCCCCGTCAGGAACGACGGCTCGCAGAGTTTATTTTGACAGCTCCATCCGAGATTGTGCATATGGGCATTAAAGATCTTGCAGAGCAGTGTGAGGTCAGCGCTGCCACCGTAACCCGTTTTTGTAAGAACTTTCAGTGTAAGGGGTATCCTGATTTTAAGCTCAAGCTCGCCGCCGAGATCGCTCATGCCGAAATGGCCTCACGCACCGGAAATACGCGCTATCAGGATATCGTTGCCGGCAACGCGCTTGCCGGCATCGTCGAGGCGATTGAATCCAATCATCTGACTTCGATACGGGATACGACAGAACTGCTCGATCTGGGTCAGCTGGAGCGTGCCGTGGATGCCCTATGCCGTGCGAAGCGCATTGATCTGTACGGAGTGGCTACCTCTTCCATTGTGGCACAGGACTTCTACCAGAAGCTGATCCGGATCGGCAAAAACTGCACAGCTTTCGCAGATTCGCATATGCAGATCACATCAGCCTCTACCCTGACATCAAGCGATGTTGCCGTTGCTGTTTCATACTCCGGCGAAACACCGGAGACCATCGATGCGTTGACTTGTGCCAAAGACACCGGCGCCTTCACGATCAGCATCACCTCGTACCGAAGCAGCGCCATCTCCGCTCTGGCAGACATCACACTGTATTCATCTTCATTAGAGGAAGGAATGCGCCGGGGAGACATGGCTTCGCGTATCGCTCAGCTTCACATTATCGACATCCTGTTCATGGGTATGGCCAGTCGGGACTTCTCTACGTATGTTCCCCGTCTGGAGCAATCATATCTTAATGTTCAAAACTATCGCAAAAGCCGAGGAGGACAATAACCAATGAATATTTACACATTCCGCGATGAAGAGCAATTTGTGCAAACAGGTGCCAACCTGATCTCCAGCCTGCTTCACACCAATCCGCGCGCTAAGCTGGGACTGGCTACAGGAAGCACACCGGTCGGGCTCTATGCCAAACTGATTGAAATGAACCGTCAGGGCCTGGTCAGCTTCGCCCAGACCACAACATATAATCTGGACGAATATGTAGGCCTTCCCGAGAACCATCCCGAGAGCTACCGCACTTTCATGAATGAGAAGTTCTTCAATCATGTGGACATCCAGATCGAACGGACCCATGTGCCGAACGGAAATGCTGCCGATCCGGAAGCAGAATGCCTGAATTACGATAAAATGCTGGAAGAATTCGGCCCGGTTGATCTCCAGCTTCTCGGCCTTGGACATAACGGACACATCGGTTTTAACGAACCTGGCGAAGCCTTGAGTGGGGGTACGCATGTGGTTGAGCTGCAAGAGAAAACACGCAACGCCAATGCTAGATTCTTCCCTACCCTGGATGATGTGCCTACCCATGCGATTACGATGGGCGTTGCCACGATCTTGAAAGCCCGGCAAATTCTTCTCCTCGTCCGTGGTGAGGATAAAGCGGAAATTGTTCACCGTGCATTAAAAGGACCGATTACCACAGAATGTCCGGCATCGCTGCTTCAATGTCATCCGAACGTGGTTGTCCTTCTGGATCAAGGTGCGGGGAGACTGCTGGTATGAGCGGCGAACGAAAAGAATCTGTCCAATTGCTGTATGGTCAAGTCCTGACGCCAAACGGCATCTGCGAAGACGGCGTGCTGGCGATTCAAGGTAAGAGCATCTCCTACACCGGTGATGCTTCAGCACTCCCTGCCGATCTGAAGCAGGCCGCAGCGGAAGTGATCCATCAACCGGATGGGTACATTATTCCCGGTTTTATTGATATCCACGTACATGGGGGTAACGGTGAAGATTTCATGGATGCCTCCAGGGATGTCCTGGATAAAATTACGTCGTTCCACAGCTCCCAGGGAACAACGGCCATGCTTGCTACCACGATGACGGCCCCTAAGGCAGCCATCGACCATGTATTGCAAGAAGTTAACGACTACCAAAGCCAAGACATGCCTTACACAAGACTGGTGGGCGTACATCTGGAAGGCCCTTTTATCAGCCCGAAATGGCCCGGCGCACAAAATCCGGAGCATATCGTCCACGCTAATATCGATTGGCTGGAAGAGTGGGTATCCACTTACCCTGGTCTGGTCCGCCAGGTGACGCTCGCACCCGAGCGCGAGGGAGCACTAGAGGCTATCTCTTGGCTGAACAACCACGGGATCGTAGCCGCCTTGGGGCATACAGATGCCACCTATGAGGAAGTCGAAGCCGCCGTTGAAGCAGGTCTTAGCCATGGCGTGCATACGTTCAATGCGATGACAGGACTGCACCACCGCAAGCCTGGCGTGGTGGGCGCGATGCTCAGTGATGATCGCTTAAGCTGCGAGATTATCGCGGACGGTATCCATGTCCACCCCGCAGCCATTCGGATTCTGGCCCGCATGAAGCAAGACGGAAATCTGATTCTGATTACCGACGCGATGTCCGCTACCGGTATGGCTGACGGCGAATATACGATTGGTGACCTGCCGGTTGTTGTCGAGAACGGCATCGCCACGCTCAAGAGCAACCGAGACAGCCTCGCTGGCAGTACACTGACGATGATCAAAGGCTTTCAGCTGTTGGTCCGAGAGGTTGGGTTAAGCATTGAGCAAGCTTCCCGCGTTGGAAGTCTTAATCCCGCTGCAAAGATCGGCATCGCTGATGTTACAGGCTCTCTTGAAGCCGGCAAGCTTGCCGATGTGCTGATGCTTTCAAGTGATCTGGAGCTTCAAGGCGTCTGGATTCAAGGACAACGCAAACATTAATCCTGATTGGTTTTACTTATAGCAGACATAGCAAAGGAGCTGCCTTTTTAGGGAGAATTCATTCCTAAAGAGCAGCTCCTTTTGGTATAGAGGTTTTACCGGCTGTTCCGATTACCGCCAAACCAACCGTCATCCGTATCATTCTTCATCAGGTTGCCACGGGTATCGTTCATGCCGTCACGACCGCCAAGGTTCAGTGGGAACACACGGTTAATCCAGGTGCCGAAATCGCGCGTAAGCGTTCCAACCGTGTTCGCTGCATTACCGTCAGTTCCAAAACGATTGGCATGCTGATAAAAATCCTCATCCGTGGAAACATATACTTGACTGATATGTGGAGCGGTCTTACGAATTTTGCTCGTAATTTCCTGACGTACATGTTGAGGTACCTCTTCACGATTGTTGCTCATCATGCCCATGTTATTATTGTTGTAAGTGCCATAAGGAACGCCGTTAATGCCTGTTCCCATAAAAGTGTCATTTGTTGTACCATTCGTTCCGTTAAGGTTATTGGTCCGTGTACCATTAGTACCCATAAGTCCATTGGTGCGTGTTCCGTTCAACGTATTATAATTGCTGCCGCCAAATCCGCCATTGGTTGTCGTTCCGTTTACGCCGAAGCCGCGGTTATCGGCATTACGGCCAAGGCCGGTTCCAAGACCTGTCGTATTGTCCACTGCACGTCTTGTATCATTTGCCATTCCTCGCAGAAGACCTACTGCGCCTGTACCTGAAGTGCCAAAGGTACCGTTTCTGTCATTCGTCGTGTTCGCACCTGTCAGCGTACGGTCGGTGGCACGATTTGCTCCAGTGCTCATACCCGTCACACGACCGTTGATGTTGCTCGTGTTCATGCCATCCCTGGACAGCGATACATACGCATTGCGGTTTGTCACGAATACATGGGCCGTACCTAAACCACTGATATCCGAAACTTTCTTCGACAGCGTTTTGCTGTATTTCAGGTTGGTCAGGTCATGCTGCTGCGTGCTGCGGACGTTCTGGTTGTTCCGTACGGAATTCACACCGATACGGCCACTGTCCACATTGTTCGTACGTGTCGTGTTGCCGTCATTGGCGTTTCCGCATCCTGCTACTGCAGCCATACTCAGCAGCAATGCCGTGGAGACGGTCAGGTTGAGGGCCTTGGATTTAATCAAGATTCATCCTCCATCTCTATAATGAGTGTATTAACATCGTATAGGATGACCTTGCGGCAGAAGTGGTATGCTGAAAGGTTTTAACATGGAAGATTACTGATGATCAAGCCTAATTTTATGGACAAAAAAACACCGATTAGATCACGAGCATCCATCGGCGTTTTATTTCAATTTACTTATGAAGTGGAGGACTGCACCTGTATTCTGGCGTCATCCATAATATCGGCAAGCGATTGCTCCAGGACGTATTGCGGGCTCCATCCCAGCGCTTTGAGGAGCCCGGCCCCTTGCTGCCCCCCGGTCCCCTTATTTAACGAATCCAACGAAAGCGAGGCGGATTCAGGTCCCCAATCGATGGGCACCGCCGTCCCGGTCTCCTTCAGTAAGCGCTCAGCCAGCTCTCCAAGCGTATGCTCTTTCCCCGAATCGATGGGATACGTCATGCCGGAAGACCCGCTCTTCAGAAGTACGCCGTATGCAGCTACCGCATCCCGAACGTCCAGAAAGTCCCTGGATTCGAATCGGGAACTGATACGGAATAGCGGCAGGCCCCTACCCGCTTCACAGCCTGCAATATACCGGGCAAGCAGCGTGCAGAATCCTGTCGATTCTCCAGGGCCAATCAGATTGGACGGCTCAGCAAGGACGATATGCTGGTTAAACATGCTGTGCCAGGCCGCTGCGGACCAACTGGCAAAGGTTTTGCTAAGGCTGTATGGATGAGGAACGGCGGCCGCGCCTTTTGCGGGATCTACGCTTAGTCTGGACCCAACCATCACCATGCGACTCTCCGGACAGTGCTGCCGAACAGCCTCAAGCAGATAGATGGTACCCATAACATTACTCTCCATATATGAAGCAGGATGCTTCCACGACTCCGATGCTGAATTTTTTCCGGCTAAATGTAAAATATAATCGGGAAGGTTATTTCGAATAAGGTCATTCACCTGTTCACGATCCTCCAGGTGACACTCGGCGGAAATGACGCCTTGTATCGAATCCAGCGTTTTCTTATTTCGACCGGCAGCAACGACCGTACAGCCCTGCCGGACGAAATAAGCACAAGCATGTAAGCCGGTAAAACCTGTGGCTCCTGTGATCAGCAGTTTTTTGTTTGTTAATGTTTCTGCTGCCATTCATACATCTCCTTTAACATTTGAGCATAATCCGGAAATGGATAGGTTGCATCGAGTCGCGTGCTGCGCAGCGTCCGATCCTGAACAAACTCGTCGGTCGGGACCACAACCACATCGTGTTTCCCCCATATGTCCTTGAACAACAGCAGCAACTCATATTTGCTTACCGGATTCGGATGTCCGAGATGGATGAGCCCCCCCACGTCCTTGTTCATGAAGAATTCGATCGCTTTGGCAAGCTCCAGCGTTGTAACACCGTTCCATAGCACAGCCCGGTAGCCGGAAACCTCGCCTCGCTGCTTCATAAACCAGTTAAACAGGCCGATTCCGCTCTGCCGAATTTCTGGTCCGATGATCGAGGTTCGAATCGTCAAGTGATCCGGGTCTTGGACCTCGCCCAGCGCTTTGGTTACCGCATAGGAAGTCACACCATCGGGAAGATCATCTTCCCGATAGCCTCCCTTGGTCCCCAGAAACACGCAATCCGTGCTGATATGAATAAGTCTGGCTGAAATGCTATTCGCTAAATATCGCAACCGATGAGGTAAAAAACCGTTGATATGATACGCGTTTATCTTGTCTTCCTCAGCTCGTTGATTCAAGACGCCTACGGCGTTGATGATGATATCGGGCCCAACCGCCTTCACGATATGCTCTACAGCACTCATATCGGTTACATCGAGCACCAGGCCTTGTGAATCGCTTCTGTCCCGGGTCGTATAAAAGACATGATGCTTGCCGGATAACTGAAAGTACTGTACAAGCATATGTCCCGCCATGCCATTTCCCCCGAGAATGAGCATCTTCATGGCAAGAATCCTCCGCGGCGCAGAATATCCCGTATTTCGACCTTCGTCATCAATTGATGCTCCGAGCTGAAGCTGTTGAAAGACACTTTGGGCAGGTGTTGATACCGTTCCTTCAGATCAGGAATATCTAAAGTTGGTAATATGACCAAATATTCGTCGTCGTAAACAACGGTTGTCTGGCTTTCAAAATCACTCATGAGTATTTCATGGATCTTCTCTCCCGGTCGAATTCCGGTTTCAACCACTGTGACGTCGTTTCGCCCGGAAGCCTCTATAAGCACTTCCGCCAAATCCACGATGCGGCAGGTCGGCATCGTCATAACGAAGATTTCGCCGCCTATGCTTTCAATCGACGCTTTGAAGAGCAAGGAGATTGCGTCCTTCAAGGTCAGGAAGAAACGGGTCATGTTGTGATCGGTGATGCTGATCTGTCCCTTTTGCCGAATCTGATTCTTGAATACATGAACGACGCTCCCGTTCGTTCCGAGAACATTGCCGCCCCGCACGCAAACGAATTTGGTGTGATTACTCAACAGATTAGCATATACAATCAGCTTTTCGCCAATCGCCTTGGTCATGCCGTAAAAGTTGGATGGATTTGCAGCTTTATCCGTTGAAATATATATCACTTTTTTCACTTGGTTTTCAATGGCTGCTTCAATGACATGCTGCGTGCCTACTACATTGGTTTTCAGAGCTTCATAGGGATGCTCCTCACATACAGGCACATGTTTCAGCGCCGCAAGATGAAAGACGTAATCGACATCCTGGCAGGCTGCCGTAAGAGCTTCCTTGTCGCGGATGTCCCCAATTCGGAAAGTGAGTCTCGGATCTTCAAACTCACGGTCCATGGCCACTTGCGTAGCCTCGCTTCTGGAATAGACGATGACCTGCTTAGGATTTAGCGGCAGTAGCTGGCTGATCAGTTCATGTCCCCAAGAGCCTGTGCCGCCAGTCACCAAAATCCGTTGATTAGTGAACATTCACTTTCCCTCCAAGCACATATTTTACGACGGTACGCGACACATTGTCCGCCAAGTATCCGTCCGGGCACTTCCAGTCGCGACTCAATTGAGTCATCAATTTGACCGCTCCATGGATCCGGTCGGCACTCAAGCCGGATACGATGTTACTTCCGCAATCCACAGTTTCCGGTCGCTCCGTCGTCCGCCGAACCGTTACTGTGGGTACGTGCATGATGCAGCATTCCTCTTGTACCGTGCCGCTGTCGGTGATGGCACACAGAGCATCCTTCTCGAGCCTCACAAAATCAAAAAAGCCAAACGGCTCGTGGAATTCAATGAGCGGATGGAGACTAACCTCCTTCGCCCCTTCAAGGCGCGAAGCCGTCCGGGGATGAAGGCTGCATATGAGCCGGTGTCCGAACGTTTCCGCAACCGCGTTTAACCCATTTAAAATTTCCTTTAAATTCTCAGGTCGATCCACATTCTCGGAGCGGTGTATCGTGACCAGAAAATATTGCTGAGGCGACAAGGACAGCTGCTCCATGATCCGGCTTTGATTGACCTGAGTTTCATAATGCTTCATGACTTCATAGATCGGGTTCCCTGTCAGAACGATACGCTGACTCGGCACACCCTCGCGAAGCAGATGATTCTTGCTATAGTTCGTATAAGGCATATTGATAGAGGATACCGCATCAATGACTTTGCGGTTCTTCTCTTCAGGCACATCAAGATCAAAGCAGCGGTTCCCCGCTTCCATATGCACCACGGGATACCCCAGACGCTCAGCCAGCACAGCGCAAAGCGCGCTGTTTGTATCGCCTAGCAGAAGAACGGTATCGGGCTTCTCCTGCTCCAAGATTTCTTCCATACGGCTGAACATGACCGACAGCTGGCCTCCGAGCGTTGCCTGACGGTCCTGAAGGACGTAATCCGGACTGCGGAGTCCCATCTCCGAGAAGAACACCCCGCTTAAGGTATTCGTGAAATTTTGCCCTGTATGCACGAGCACATGCCTCGTTGCATACTGGTCTAATAGAGGAATGATCAAGCTTAATCGGATAATTTCGGGCCTCGTACCCAAGATTGTCATGACTTTCATATCGGATTCTCCCTTGCCAAGTTAATCACAGATCCGAAGGCGATCTTTCCGCAGCACGACCATTCTTCCCGTATTCGTGAGGAGGCAGAGGTGAATGCATATCTGCTTCTCAATGTCTCAGAAGCCTGAGGACCGCTCTGCCTTTCCCCTCGTCTTATGCCTTCCGTCGCCTTGCGGACGTTCTGCGTTGTCTAGGCTTTGATGCCCGTCGCCTGGTCGGTTTTCCTTCTGTTCTTCTGGTTCTCGTGCGAGGGATTATTCGGCGCAGTCCGGCTTTGCCGCGTTTCTTCCGGATCCGCTTACGCTGCTGTTTATGCCGTCTCGTCGGAGCAGCCCGGTGCTTCGCCGTTCTTGCCGTCGCCTGGAACCACTCAGGATGCTCATTCATCCACCGGGAAACCATTTCGTTCACTCGTACCTGGTACATCGCAGGACCATAAACAGCCTGTGCTTGCATCCGGTTCTGCATTCCCAAGGAAACTCCCTGATCCGGCTGATCCAGTATGGACCTTACTTTCTCCACCAGAGAGGCCGTACTCCCTGGGTCGGCTAGCAGATGCGGACAGCCGGCAGCTGTCAACACTTCCTGGAGTCCTCCTGAGGCATAGGCAACAACCGGTTTTCCGTACATCAGGCCCTCCAGTGCCGTCAACCCGAATCCCTCCGGTACCACGCTCGGTACAACAACAACATCGAGTGCACAGTACACCTGAGTAATATCATCCTGGGTACCGGCGAATATGAATCGGTGCTGAGCTCCGGACCAAGCAATCCGATCGCGGCACAATCTCTCATAGTCCAGGTCCAGCACGCTGCCAACAATGAGGAAGACCGCGTCCGGATAGGCATCCTTGAGCGAAAGCGCCATGTCGATAAAATGATGGACCCCTTTGCTCTCGATCAGAAACGACGAGATCATCCCAATTACGGGTCTGTTCGATGTGATCCCAAGCTTCTCCCGGTAGGAGGCCCTCCATCCCGGCCATGCTTCCGGCTGAATGTCAGACTCGCTCCAGGATGGAGGAAGAACCGTCATCTTCGACTGCCTCACTTCCGGCGGGAAGCTCTCGGCTACCGATTCGGAAATACTGATGATCCAACTGCTGTACTGATGGATTAACGAAGTGGAGAAATGGGCATACCCGTTATCCGTAATTTTTTCTGTCAGCTGCCACATCACGGGAATCCCGAGTCGTTTTCCGGCAGCCGCCGGCATAAAATGCACGCAGGTATTGGTAAGGATCACCTGAGGTCCTTCATTTGCTATCCATTTTGTCAAGGCACGGAATACAGGTGTTGTCATTAACTTATCCGCTTCGTTCATAAGATGGGCACCAGGTGTATAGATACTGTGGAGTAATGGGATTTTGTAGATTTTGACCATAATTCCGGATTGTCTGGCCAGCATGGTCAGCCGGCCTTCATTCGGTGCAACCAGAACACAATCGAAGTATGGAGCTAACTGCCCGCAGAAGAACAGAAGCAGCTTTTCCGCTCCCGTAATGCTTGAAGGATTGGATACGTGTGAAAAAATCAACATTTTCGGTTTAAGGGCCATCGGTATCGTCCGCATCTTCAGTAACCGTGATTCTCGCAGTACCGGATGCGATCCACCTCCTTTTCACCCAGTTGGTACAATATATTAGGGAGACAAAGATACCGCAACGACGCTTGTTCCCCCAACATTCATCTATTTCTGAATATCGATCAAGGGAAGATGACCGAGAACATCGTGTTCAGCCGATGTGCATAGGTATGCTCCTGAAACGTTCGCTCCAGCGCACGATGGGCGATATCTTTACGCAGTTGGTCATTCGTAAGGTAATATTCAATCTTCTCCAGCAGTTCACCAGGCGATCGGTATGTCTCAATCTCCACACCCGGCGTGTAAAAGCGTGCCAGGTCCGCGCGCTCATCACAGAGTTGAAGCGTACCGCAGGCACTGATCTCAAACGTACGAGGGTTTGGGGAAGCCGCAGGAATATGACCTCTATTTTGATTAATGTCGTCGTCATCTACCGCACGGTGCAGATTGATGATAATCTTGGCACTGTTGTATACGTCTGCCGTTTCCGCGGGGCCCATCCACTTGTTAATCTCGATTCGGTTGTTATATCGCCCATACCCAGGGAACCGTTCCCACCAATTTCCGTTAATAAATGTACGGTGCACCATCAGTTGATCCATAATGGGCTCAAAGAACTGAATCCGCTTCGGGTAGGCTGTACCGACAAAACTGATATCGCGGGTTGCCGCTTCAGGTTTGACGATCGGACGATAATGGCCGGGAAATGCAGCGAATGGCAAATAATGAACCTGAGCGCAGCCCAAGTTCTGATAATGGGCCACACAGTTAAACTCCAGCGTAAACACATAATCATAGTGATGAATCCAGCCTATGGTCATATCGGTATAATACGGATCGTCGGTCATCCATACGGCTGTCCGAATCCCCATGGCCCGAACGGCATCCATCTGTTCCACAGGAAGATACATGCCGTCCAGCACCAGCACTAGATCCGGCCTGGTGCGGCTTGCTTCCGCTGCTACATCCTGCTTCGCATCCGTCAGCGAAAGCTGACGTACCATGCCATGCAGCGTGCCGATAATCGCCTCGTCAATCGGCGAATAGGGARACCCTTTTCCCGAGCTGACAAACAAGACATGGATATCCCGCACAGGCGGGGTGTATACAATCCGGTTGACGATGCCTTGTGATTTCCCCCGGAAGTACCCTTCATCGTATCCCGCTTGAAGACCGGCATTCCTGCCTTGCCCGTATGCATCGGATACGGCGGACCGACGTGGTCCTGTAACTAAACTTCTAGCCATCCGCTTCGCTCCTCCCTGATATTTGCTTGAACGAAAAACAAAGTCCGTCCTATCGATTGGCTTCGATCAAAGTCAGAAGTTCCGGCAGTCGGTGAACATACGTATGTCTTGTCATCGTTGTCTGAAGCGCCCGCTGCGCTATACTTCTGCGCTGATCCTCTTGAGAGAGATAATAGGAAATCTTATGTTTCAATTCCGGAACGGAGCCAAAGGTTTCGATGTCGATTCCTGGCGTATAATACTGGCTCAGATCCTCACGGATATCCGTGATCTGCAGCGTGCCGCAAGCATTGATCTCAAAGGTGCGCGGGTTGATCGAACGTCCCGGATAATTCAGGCTGTTGCGGTTATCGTCACCGCTTTGTGTGGGCCGGTGCAGGTTGATCACAATTTTGGCGCCGTTGTAGAATTTCACGGTTTCAGCAGGCGGAATGAAGCCGCTGTACACAAACGGGGAGAGTTCTTTATAACGGGCAAGTCGTTCCCAGTAGCCTCCGATAATACGAACCTGCTTCCCTTTCAAGAACGGGGCCAATTCATCAAACAGTGCCGCACGGTTGCGGAACGCGTTCCCGATGAAACAAATGTCAGAACGATATGCCGGCCCTGCCATCGTAGGGGTGAATAGTTCCGGATGAACGCCAAGCGGAAGATAATGCACTTCCTTCACCCCGACGCTTTGATACAATGAAACACAGCTCAGCTCATGCGTGAACACAACATCAAAATGCTGTGCCAATCCCGGCGTCTCCTCCGTAAAATAAGGGTCATCCACAAACCAAATGGCCGTCCGGAAGCCGAGGTTCCGGAGCTGATTCATGGAATGGCGAAAACCCTCCGGAAATACGTGCAAGCCGTTCATCACCAGAATGATATCCGGCTTTTCCTGCAGCGCTACCTCCACCACTTGTTCCGGCGTCACCACGATACATTCCCGAACGATTCGGCCAAGTCCCTTGACTACCCCTTCATCAATGGACTCAAATCCTTGAGGGACATACAGAATTTTCAGATTAAAATATGGCGAGGGCTCGACTGGAATACGTTCCATCAGCGCACGGCACCCCCCCAAACGGTAACCTTCACTGTAACCTGCCTGGTAGCCCTCCTTCTGACCTGTAAGAAACGATAAGCTCACCATCTTCACCCTGTCTCTTATGGGATTTACAAAGGTTCATATAACTATATGCCAAGAGGACGAATGCATCATGGACGATTGTCCCTTGAACCGGGAATTTGGCGTATGCCCTTACGTATCGCCCCCTTGGAAACGGCAAGTGAAAATAAAAAAAGAGCGGTCCTTCACGGATTCGAAACCTTCCGTGAGAGCCGCCCTGTCCGCCTTCATACAGGTGCAGGAGGAATTTGCCCGTCTTCATAACCCTTCGCAAATCCCGATTTAAATCCTTCGTCATATGCCTGACTATAACCTTGGTTATACGCCTGGGATGAGGCGGGATAGAAAACGCGCCCTCCTCTTCGTAAACGATAGCGGCCTCGAATCCCGCGGCGTTTACGCAAACTCAAGTTTCCGCCACGACGCCGTCTTGCACCTTTAACAATCTTTAAGCGTCTTACAGCCAAGGACAATCTCTTGCTGCCGGCACGACGTGCACGTCCGCTCTTTCGCAAGCCCTTTATTTTTACTTTCATCCTGTCATTAACCTCCCAAGTGCGTGGTTTGTTCCTGGTCTGCTGTACCGTGGCTTGCAATCCTTCCGGTTGCAAGCCATGGGGAAGAAGGAGACCCCCGTTTCGTTCGGTTCAGCGGTATGCCTGTCAGCATCTCCGTCATTACCGACTGGTAACCGGTTAATAGCCGGATATTCTCAGCAAGCTTTTTCGCAGTCACGTCGGAATGGGCCGAGACTTCGGCGATATTCTCCAAAATGCCGGCTAATGCCTCCTGGCTTCTGGCGATAGATGATATCATGGCTACCCTTGCTTCATGTTCCCGGTGGGTGCGTGTAATCATCAATCCGAATCTCCAAAATCAAATTCATCAAAACCTCCGCTTGACGCCTGATCATCGGTACCTAAAGCCACACGCAGATTCCGGCAGAGCCCTGATCCGATTCGGGTCAGTCCTTCAATCTGCTCCACGATTTGCTCATGCATCACCAGCGAATCCTTCAATCCGCCGGCAGAGGGATCCTGCGAAAGCACCCACTCGCGAACTTTTTCAGCTTCGACAGCCTTCCCTTCCAGGATCAGAGAGGTCTCGCGCTGAATGGCTACGGCTGCTTCCAGCATTCGCATCAAAGACTCTTCTTTGCTCACCTGCATTCCCGCCTCTGTCATCCGGTAAGATTACCGGGTTATTCTTCCTCTTGGTCTCTCATTTCCTTTAACACGATCTCCAGGCTATCCGCTGCGGTTTGCTGCAGATCCGCCATGGCATTCAAATAAGACACGATGCTGCGATTGATTTGGGTCGTCTGTCCTCCTGATGATTTCGGTCCTTCTGCAAGCTGAAATTCATATTCAGGAAGAGAATGTATAATTTGAGCCATGCGAACAGCAGCATGGCGCTGAGCTTCCAAAATCCGGGCCAGCTGCTGTTGAGAATGCGAAAGATGCGCTATCATATCATCGATTTTGCTCTCCACGTCGGTACTCCCCTTCACTCTTCTATCAGTTCAGCATATGCGGAAAACGGATTCTCCGTGCAACAATCAAATCATATCTTCCCGCTTGCAAATAGCGATGATGCCTCTATCTGTAATCTCTGTTCCGCGGGTATCCGTTCAAGCCATCTGTGCATATGGTCTTCCGCGGAAAGGATCTCTTCCGTCCACATTCCGATCTCTGCCGGGAGCGAACGTCTGAACAGCAAACAGCTCAATGGACTGGGCGAGGAACTCGGCATAGCTGACTTCTCCTCATCCACTAATGCAGCTCCTAAACCCGTTGCTGCAGAACTGGCGTAGACCATTTTTATACCAGGCTCACGCTCAAACTCGCACATCAGAACCCCAAGCCAGTTATCCATATGTGGAGGATCGTTGGCCAATATGGCGATATACTCGCCAAGTGAAGCTGAAATCGCCTTATTCACTACGCGGGCTAGATGATCTCCACTATTCCCCTTGATGTGACGCACGACTCCTCTTCGATCATGAATATACCGCCTCGTATTCGCTGTGGCGCCAGCATCGGCAACAAGCACCTCATAGAGATGGGGAGTCATTGTCTCAATATGCTGTATGACTTGAATCGCTGCATCATGCTGAGAATCCGCAGGGATAATAATGCTCGTTCCTTCGAACACGCTGCCCCGGTCCTCCTGCCCAAGCCTTAGCCCGAGAGCATAACCGGCCTCATAACCGGCTCGGTAATGCTCGCCCGATGCTCCCCCCTCTCGCTGCTCTCCGGTATGGACTGCAGCCCGCACTGCACGCCGTTTTTTCATGGCAATTCATCCTTCATATGCACAGCAGCCTCCTGCAACGATTCAAAAGTGCCTGCATCGCACCACCACTGCTGCAGAATGTCATACATTAATGTCCCGTTGGCTGCATACAGATTGTTGACATCGGTAATCTCCAATTCTCCTCGTTCTGAAGGACTAATTCGGCTGATGATGTCAAATACGCTATGGTCATACATATATATTCCCGTCACCGCATGACGGCTCCGGGGATTTACGGGTTTTTCCTCAATGAAAAGCAATTTCCCGCTGCCATCCTCCGCAAATACAGGCACGCCATACCGATGGGGGCTATCCGTAGGACTAAGCAGTACCATAGCCGTACCGGAAGGCTGCTGTACATAATGCTGAATGAACGGCTTTAAATCATCCTGAAACAGGTTATCCCCCAGCAGAACAACGAATTTTTCACCGTGAGGTATAAATCCTTTCGCCAGCTCCAACGCCTCCGCAATTCCGCCTGCCTGCTCCTGCACCTTATAGGTCAAATTAACACCAAAGCTCCGTCCGTTCTCCAAATATTCGGCGTACAGGCCAACCGATTTGGAGCCGGTAATCAATAAAATGTCATCGATGCCCGCCTGATGCAGCTTGTGGATTCCATATGCAATCATCGGATGCTTTCCTACCGGAAGCAGGTGCTTATTCATATATTTCGTCAGCGGAAGTAGTCGGGTGCCGTTCCCCCCTGCCAGCAATACGCCCTTCATGATGCGTCACCTCTCTCCTCGATGAATTGTAATGGATCTACATTCCACTTCTCTACAAACCGTCTTCGGTTTCGTTCAATCAACTCCTGGAATCCGCTCGGGAACCGGGTTCGGAAGCTTGCACTCCCTTCATGGTGCACCAGCACATTCCCTGCCACCACCAGCTTGAACCCTGCAAGGCGAGCGCGATAGCAGTAATCATCATCCTCATAGTGTCCGGGCGAGAACATCTCATCCAGGTATCCCACCCGATCCATGACCGTGCGCTTAAACAAATAGCATAACCCCACGATACGATTCACTTCGTGCCACAGCGCCGCATTCGGTACATTCCAGCGTTCTGCCTCCTGGATGTAGCCTGCTCTGTCCGTATAATCTACCTTTACCTGCTGAATACCGCTTGCGTAATTCGTTACAGGCCCCACGACCCCGATCTCTTCCTGGCTGTATAACGCTTCTTGCAATAACGTCAGCCACCGCGGCGAAACAAAAACATCATTGTTCAGCAGCAATAATTGATCTCCCAATGCCAACCGGAGACCATGGTTACACGCGATGGGGAAACCGGTGTTTTCCGGCAGCGAGACAAGCAAAAGCCCTTCCCGTACACAATATTCACCGGTTCCATCCCGCGAGCCATTGTCCACCACAATAATCTCGTAGGGGACATCGGTATATTCCCGGATATGCTCCACACAGGTACGGAGCAGATGCAGTCCGTTATACGTGGGAATAATAATACTCGTTAGTCCGCTCATAGGCTGTTCCTCCGTAAAGCTAATTCCGTCCGTGACACCTGTCCCCATTGAAGGCGCCCGCCAAGGTTTTTCATCGTATCTCCCAGGGCTTCGATATGATCGCCAATGATCAGCTTTGCCACTGGATTGTCCTTGCCGCGATTCGTCTTCCTTCGCCGGTTTACGCTCAAAACATCCACGGTCTGTACCGCTTCAATCCGAAGCCCCTGTCTTATGGCCAACGTCTGGGCTCTGGGAGGGACTGAAAGATTCGCATAACCGATACTCTCCAGCGCCTGCCTTGTCATCGCATGGGGAACAGCAGTTAGCGAATTGGCCTCCAGATCGTCACGTCCCAGCATGCGGTTGAGAAATGTTTTGCAGCGGGTAACTTCATCTTGGCGGCCAAATTCCGGCAGCAATGGCATGCAGCTTCTCCGCAGGCACCGGCATATCCCCATCCATGAACAGAACGATGTCCCCGGTGCTCATCTTCGCTCCCAAAGCACGGGCCACATCATGCCCCAGCCGCTCGGGAATGTGGATCACCGTAACCCCTTCAAATGCACGCGCTGCCGCGTAGGTATGATCATGGCTCCCATTCTCGACAACGATGATTTCATGAAACGGAAGCCGCTTTAGCTCTCGCAGCACCATCGGAATGGAACCCGCTTCGTTGCAGGCGGACACGATAACGGAAGCACGCCCGTTCAAAGGCGGCAGCAGCGGTGCCGGAATCGACTGCCTGGACCCTCTGGCGTATCCTCGTCGGAACGCTTCCGCTACCCCCGGCAGAACGTGATAAAGTTGGTGCTGGGGGATTCCGCTGGAAGCCAGCCATTGACCCAAGGCCATGGATGCATCCCTTTTGGAGGCGGCTCCTCGTCTTCTCCCGGACATACCTCCCGCACTCAGCGCGAGCCGTTCCCAACGGCTGCTCCGTGTTAAACGGTATGCCACCACCCGTGAGGAACCTTTCCTTAAACGTCTTCGGCCTTTAGATCCTGATCGACTTATTTTTTTATGAATCCGTTTTTGCACGTGCTCACCTCACCACGCTCCGTCTTCGTCCACCATCGTGATATCCGCCCCGGATACCACGCTCTGCAATCACTGCTTCCAGTGCTTCCAAATGATCGCCAAGCACCAGCATTTCCAGCGGATCTCTGCCCGGGATTCGACCGGGATTCAAGCGTCCAACCTCCACGCGATAGACCGCCTCTACACGCAGCCCCCGGTTCACCGCAGCCGCTTGCGCTTTCGGCGGAATGGACAGCTCACTTGCACCGATTGTCTCCAGCGCCCGACGGCTTAAGGCATGCGGTACAGCTGTCATGGACGCGCCCCGCAAATCAGATCTTCCCAGCATCGAATTTAATGTATATTTCGCAAGAATAACCCGGTGAACCGGCTGCCGATCGATAGGACCGGTATAATCGTTCAAGGCCACATCAACGCCGGATTGAACCGCCTGCACGAAAGGCCTTAACTCACCGGAAGGAATAACCATATCGCTGTCTGTAAAAAGAAGAATTCGTCCTTTAGCTGCTTCTGCGCCCACACTTCGTCCCACATCGTGTCCCAGCGGCTCCGCAAAAGACAACACCTTGGCTCCCATCCGTTCTGCGACAGCTGCGGTCTGATCCTTACACCCGTTCGCAACAACGATTACCTCGGTTTCGGGATGAACCGCCCGCGCTTCTGCTATGACCGCGGAAATCTTACCGGCTTCATTCATAGCGGGAATAATGACAGACACGCAAGGATGGGGGTGATTCTCCCGTGGGATCTGTGGCTCCATAGGACGGTAGGTGGTAGGAATAGCGGGTGGCTGCAACGATTCCCTGGAAGGACGCCGAGAAACCGGCCTTCTTCGGGGCCTTAACCGCTGCATTTTGCGCATACTTGCACTCCTCCTCCCTTGTAACGGTCACTTGCTCCTTGGCAATCTATCCTATTGTATGTTTGCTCTTCTTCATCGTAACGGCATATGTACGGTTACGCCCCAACGCTTATCCCCATCCGCTATCTGTACATACAAAAAGGGCGGGGAGTAAACTCCCTGCCCTTTTTGTACGATTCTATTGCCCGCCTATTGCTATCCATGATAACCATCCGGCTGCATGCGGATTGCCTGCGGACCTTGTGATGCCGACCATCGCCTGAAGCTCATTCCGTGACTTGACCCCCGCTTGAAACCCGGGGTCGCTGCATGATACCACCATGACATAATTTCCATCGGCATAAGGGGAGTGGAGCGAAATGGCAACATCGATGGTGTCGACGCCTTCGGGAAACATGAACGGCATATCGCCGAACTGCTGCATTAACGGCCTGTCAGGCATCCCTTGTACCGGATTAAAGCTCAAATGCGCCAAGCCCACCGAATGGCTCGCAATTTTAGAGGAAGTAATCGATTCAGGGGATAAGTGAATGCTATATACAGAATAGTCTTCAATCGCCTCGCTTCTCACACTGCGATGTCGAAGATGAGCCGCGTCAATCGTATCATCGGCCAATTCATACTCGGCCGTACCGCCACGATCAATGCCCGTTCTGTACGCGGATGTCTTGAGACGGCCAGGATATCGCCGGTACGGTCTCTTCCCTCTTCCCCTGGTGATCCTTCTGGCTTTGTTCACTGTCGGCTCTCTCCTCTGCTTCTAATCGTTACTTCATCCTATTCGGCAAGGGGGGCGCCTGCCACTGTTCCATCGGTTATCCTCAGATGGTCTGCATCAAATGAACCCAGCGCTCGGCCGTATGGCCCCATCTGAAGCGCTGCCGCACCGTTTCGCGACCGGCCATTCCGATCTGTCTGCGAAGATTTTCGTCCTGCAGCAGATTGTTAATTTGCTGCGCAAGTCCGGCTGGAAAATCATCGCTTTGCACCAAATATCCCGTCACTCCGTTTTCCACAATTTCCGGAATTCCTCCGGCACTTGAAGCGATGACCGGCACGCCTGCTGCCATAGCTTCCACATTCACGAGGCCAAACGCCTCTCTGGGTGCAGACGGAACAACCACGATGTCTGCAAGCGAATACCAATCCGCAATAGCCGGGTATGGCACAAAGGGGCGAAAGTTTACCCAATGCTGGTAGGGTCTTGCAGCTTTTTTCAATTCCCGCACATAGGCAGTTTCCCGGTCCGATCCGTATCCGGCGCTCCCGATAATGAGCAGCAGTACATCCGGATGCTTATCGATGATCTGCGGCAGTGCTTCCAGCAAATGGTGAACGCCTTTATCCGGAATAAGTCGTCCGGCAAACAGGATGATGCGCCGCCCGTTCCATCCGTAATGAGCAAGTCGGGCTTCCCGCAATGCCTTGGCTGCCGGGCTGAAGGGCGGGGTAAAATGCTCCAGACTGACTCCAAGATGATTGATCGTAATTTTATCCGACAGCTCTGGATGCCTTATCGTGATATCTTCCAGCAAAAAACGGCTGTTCACCACGATGCCGTCCATCCACCTGGCGATGTTTCCAAACCGCTGCTCGCTCATATACGGAGGCGATATAAAGGTATTGGAATGGAGATTAAGTACAGTCTTTACATCCGGGAGATGCATCTTCAGACGCTGAGCTAACAGCGGGCGATTGTGTACTTCGATAATATCCGGTCTCCATTTCTGAAGCCTCCGCAGCAGGGAAGGATAATAATTCGCTCCCGATGGCAGGCGGTAACACGGAACGCCGTTGATCGTGTCTTTTGAAGGGAGTCCTTTTCCAAGCACTCCAAATATGCGCACATCCATGGCTCCCTGAACCAATGGAATGGTCTGCTCCACTACACGCTCGACAGAGCTGCTCCTCCCCGAAGGAATCACAAAGGATCCCGGCGTCACAACGGCCACCTTCCGCAAACCCATAACTCCACACCCTTCTCACAACTTATCTATATGAAAAACCCCTACTGATATATCATAGGTACCCATCCCCTTGATACCAGCAGTGTTTCATTGCCCTAATTCAAAAAAGCGCATCCCTGTCATGTGTATGGCCGGATACCTTAACATATACCGAATCAGGGTCTATTGGTGACTAATCTTTCGATAAAGAATAGGCCAACCACGGGCGACACCCGTCCACCCGGGACAAACTTCCTCCTGCATACGATGTGGTACAAAGACTCCATGATCTGTGGTAACAAGGAGGATGACCATGCATCCGGAATTTGTCGGCATTCTGCTCAACAACAACACGTATCGCAGAATTTCCAGCGGGAGAATCGGCACTGAATCACTGGCTAACTATGAAGAAGCCGCTGCCATGTACGGGCTGGTTCCTTGTTTTTTTACCATTCATCATATTTCATTGGATACCGGAAAGGTGACAGGATATACACCCATTCCATCCGGGTACCGCCGTGTCCACATTCCCATTCCGCGCGCCATCCATATGCGTGCCATCTACCACAACCGACGTGAACTCAAGCGGATCGACGATCTGATCAAACAAGGAATCTTTGTGTTTAACGGCCGTACGCGCTACGGCAAGGATACGATACACCATATGCTGGAACAGGATCCGGGATTAACGAATGCCTTACCGCATACGGTAAAGGCTACGCCCGTCTCCATTCGATCCATGTTAAGCCAACATGGTGACCTCGTCTTAAAACC
Source organism: Paenibacillus sp. Dod16 (assembly GCF_049893405.1). Lineage (NCBI taxonomy): Bacteria > Bacillati > Bacillota > Bacilli > Caryophanales > Paenibacillaceae > Paenibacillus > Paenibacillus sp. Dod16. Next base: position 1,840 of record NZ_JBNDYG010000068.1, on the reverse strand, counting down.
ATGCAGCGGCAGCATCGGCATCGGCATCATGCGGCTAAAAAGCAGCGCCGGACACAGCCAGTTGACGTATTCCCGCTCCTCCCCTTCGGCTAAAGGATGGAGAACAGTAACATTGGCCGAGGGCAAGCTTCATCCGTTAATCTACCAGAGAATCAGACGTGCGCCCTTTCTGGCACAGGAGCGCATTCCGCTGGCAGAATACAGGGGGCGTCCCTTTGACATCAGGGTCACCGTGCAGCGGGGGGGCAGCGGCAGCTGGGAAATCGCGGGCATGTTCGCCAAAACCTCGCCGCCTCAAACCTTTGTCTCCAACATCGCGCAGGGGGGCTCCGCCTATCAGGTACCGGACATTCTAACCCGCTGTATGCCGAATGCCCCTGTTGGAGAAACCCTTGAGCGTATTGCGGAATTTTCCCTGCATATCGCCCGCATCCTGTCCCTGTTTATTCCGTTTGCTGCCGATTTTGGACTGGACATCGGTATCACCGAAGATGGAAGGCTCTATTTCATTGAGTGCAACGGCTGCGATCAACGGTATGGTTTCCTGGAGGCTGGCATGGGAGAGGCGTGGAAGAACTCGTATCGGAATCCAATGGCTTTTGTCCGCCATCTCTACGATAACGATGCCTGGCCCTCGTATTGAGATAAGCCGAATGCGTTGGCGATGACGCTTACGGTTTAATCCCGATACGGGATACATCGCTCCTTGTCTGTATCGAAACCTAATCCCATGTAAACAATGCAGCCGTGAATCAACAGAGCTTTTTCATTGCAAGCACTGCGAGCGCAACCCAAAAACAGCCACCGCCTTTGAGAAATACTCAGGCGTGGCTGTTTTGGTGTTGTTACGGGTAAGGATTAGGGATCATCCTCTTTATTATAAGGAGGTCAGGTGAACACTTTAATGAGGTACCTGAGATTTAAAATCCCCTTTGCTGGACTGATCGGCATGATAGAATATGACATCCCCATCCATCAGAGAAAACCGCTTACCATACGGATCGTTATACGTGCGGCTGTATCCTTCAAGCTGCCATTGATTCATGAGTGGGCCATGAATATATTGCAAATGGGGTTTGGCCGTGTTACCCTCCCGGATCGTCTCGATGTTGAAATTGACCACGATATACCCTTTTTTGAGAAAAATCGAGGATTTCTCGTCCAGTCGGTTCGTCCGCCCATAGGCGGCCAGATCGGTCCCTTTCTTCACCACATACACGTCGGCAGGAAGACTGTATTCACCATACCAGCGCTGTACAGCCGCGTTGGCCCGCTCCGTGTCAACGGAGGCTGGCAATCCTGACTTCGGGCCGATCAGTGTGCGTATTTCGTATGGAAGCAGCATCCAGTCGAGCCGACCTACCCAGGTCTTGCTTTTGCTGATCTTCTCCAAGTACTGCTTCATGTAGGCTGCCGCGGACATTCCCGCCGGGGCTCCGCCGCGGTTGTACAAATACGAAGCCGTATCCTGCAGTTCGTCTTGCGGAACATTGCGCAGCCTGTCATTCAGGATGACATAACGCTTCTCCGTGTCCTGCGGGGAACCGATCCGAATAAACTTCCGGTTTCCGCTGTGGTAATACAGATCAACGGGCTGCCGTCCGCTGCCGTCCTGATTAACAAAATAAAAGCTCGGGGTAATTGAAATGCCGTCTTGTACACCAAACATATTGCCCTTCGTCTTCAAATCGAATTATTGGAATAGGTAAGGGTTTGATATTATCTCCACCTTTTCCCCTCCTCCACACCGTGCATGCAATTTTCACCGCACACGGCGTTCCACCTTATATGCTAAAGTTATATGCTCACAAGTTTACATGCTTTGCGATAGAGATTGATT
>NZ_JBNDYG010000067.1:0-28171 GCF_049893405.1 Paenibacillus sp. Dod16 | reverse complement strand
AAGAACAAAATAGCAGTTTAAAAAATAGAAACGGCAAAATTCTGCAGGTCTGTCCATTTTTAGAATGGAGCCACCATATAAGCTTGATCCTTATTGGATCCTGTTGTCTTTACGTCAATTTTCGAATTATGCAAAATGCTCAATTATAAGATCATCGGTAGCTAAGCCACTTTTCCATCTTTTTCTTTGAGATTTTCTTCTTAGACCCCATAAGAGCAGTACGAATTTCTAAAAATTTGTTTACCAGATACCATAACCCTACAATTGGTGGTAGTACTATCACTGACCACTGAATGAATGACAAAAACCAACTCATTTCCCGCTCTTCTACTATTGAGGAAAACCAAATAAATGCAGTTCTTATCTCCTCCAAACAATTCAATGCTAAACGGAATATTGAAACTCCTGTTATATTCATTTGAATGTTATACAGAAGGATTACTATAACCATCAATAATGCAACAACGATTTTATTAATTTTTTCCTGCCTCCTTTTCAATCGAAACTTTCCTTATAATAAGCTCCTCAAGATTCTCTAAATTAAGCGCAATTGTACGATTCGATCCATGATCATGGAATAATAAAAAGTTGTTTATGTATTTGATTTCTGAATTAACAAACCATGAATCCCCCTTATATTGAATGAAATATCTATTGTTCTGAAGTATCACTATAGGTCTTTGGCGCATTGTCAGCATAAGAATAAGAAGAATCGCAATTATCAATAACAAGACAAATACATACGGCATAGTTACATACCTTCCCCATATTGTTAGAAAAAGCTCCCTGAAAACTTATGTGCGAGCTTTGACCTAGTACACGTACAACCTTCTTTCTTATAAAACCTCTGAATCTTCAATGAGAATCTCATAGTCGATAGCATCAAGAATATACACTATAAAATCCCTTTGTGAAGATGAGGCCACTTTTATTCTATTAGCATATCGAATTGCATTTTCGAGATACAATTGGATATGAGAAGCCAGATCAGCCCCGTAAAATGTAAATTCCGCATATCCTTTTTGCCACTTAGAAAAAAGATTTCCAAAAGTACCGGTATCAATTTCTAACAAACAGAGCAGGATTGCTTGAAGGTTACTATCCTTATGTAATAAATAGAGTGCGTGAGGTTTTGCTTTGAAAAGTCGTCGCAGGAAATCCCGCACAGAATTGTATTGAATAAGTCCTCGTCTATCAATTCCGTCAAATGTTAAGGTGATGGAGCTGCGGCCTCTCTTTTTTTTCTTTTCTGCCATTTCAAATAATTTGAGCACCCTTTGAATTTGTCCACGTTGTAGCTCTTCTTTTGAAACTGATATATCCAGGTTGATGTAGGCTTCTTTGTTGGGCGGATCTTCTTGGTTTGTCTGAGTGCACTTGAGCATTACTTGTTCAATAAGCATTAATCTATCCATCTCGTGACACCTTTCTACTTCGTTTACTAAGAGATCGTTATCATAAACAGAGGTTTCCGAGTCTCTCATTTTTCTAAACAACGATGAATTACAAGGCATTTCGAATGCTAGTAATGCCGCCGTTTATTCGTATAAGACACTAAACATAAAACAGGGAAGCAAAGAGTCCACTCAATAAACATAGCCTTAAGGCTAGATCCAGGAGTTAAAATATTGTAGACAATAAGACGATTATTAATACATCTAATGACTTAGTTAGAGTTTGAAATAGCGTTCCTTGTTAGTAGAATCACGAAAACAATTCTTTAGAGAATCCCGAGTAAACCCATCAAATGCTGTCTGATTTTTTTTGTATCTTCAATTATATCCCCTATAATGTCTTCGATATCAAGAGATTTGTCCATTAGTATTTAATCGTTATTAAAAAACACCGCTCGTAAATGTTCTTTAAATTTTTTAGGTACAATTAAGTAATAATTGCAAACTAGATTAACCAGACAAAGAGTAATAAACAAAAGTACTTCCCAAGTGCTATTTTTGTTTGAATCCTCAAAGAAATTTGCATAAGCAAATACAAAAATCATAATAAAAGCGGGTAACATGATTAATAAATACTTAATCAAAATCTTCATCTATACTCCTTATAATTTCTAAACAGAGACTGTTATTTTACTTGCAGACTCTTCATCTATTTCTTCGGTAAAAAAACCGAACTCACGGAATGCGTTGAGAACCATATCAGCTATCTCTCTTCTCACCAAAAGATAATTCATTTCAACGACATCTGGTAAGTTGAGTGAATTTATATATGTTATATACAGCTCTAGATTAGAAAACGTTGAATCTTTTGCTTGTAATTGATCAACTATTTTTGGTTTAGTAAACTTAGTCGTCAAGTTACATAGCAAATAATCATTTATAGATAATGATTCATTCTCTGATATAACTTGAATTAGAGGTTGATCCACAATGAAATTAGTAAAACGATATATTGCGACTTCGGAATGATTAATATCGGTAAAAGGTTTTAGACCAGGTGTTCGAAAGATTTTGAAATTCAATGCCATTACACTCCCTTCATCGCTTGGTCTGCTCTTCTGGTCAACCCAAATTGGTGGGTCCCCTTTCCTTCACTACATCTCCATAATAAGCGTTAAATGAATTTTCGAGAAAGAGATTGTTTTTTTGATTTTAAGATGAGTTATATTATTGAATTTTTGCTATCTGTGTGAACATACCCGTAATGCCCTGTTTTAGATTTTTTTCGATAACGACCACTACATATAGTGTTTCGAATAAAAAATATACACATATATAGAAATTTATTTGATCACCTACGAACAAATGTACTTAATTTGTGGTATAATATTATGATGGAATAATTATGTAATGAGGTGGTCTTTATTAGTTGGCTTTCTGAAGTTTACTCATATCAACATGTGAAAAAGAAGAGTGTTGAAGAACAACTATTCAATGCCATATATAAGATTTATGATCATCACGATAAGTATGGTCTGAATGATCGTGAAGGGCAACAGACTATGTCGCTTGATATAGTAGATGCATATATAAATAGTAAGAACATAATGATTGAAGCGGGTGTCGGGATCGGGAAGTCGTTTGGATATTTAATACCAAGTCTCTATATCAACCAATTCATGAACCGCCCCATCGTCATTGCGACCTCTTCTATTCAGCTTTCCGAACAAATACACCAAGATCTCCATACAATCACAGCTAAATTAGGATTTTCCGGAGTCAGATCTATTGTAGGTAAGGGGATGACTCATTACGCTTGTGCTGACCGTGTTGCTTATCTCTATAGTACCTCCAAAAACCATCCCAATCATGACATTATTAAAGGGATAATGGAAGGTGAAATTACTGAACGAGCAAACATCGAAGGAAGGGTATCGAATGCTGAGTGGTCAGAATTCTGCGTGAAGAAATGTAAGCAAGAGAGGTGTCATTACAAAAGAGGGTGTTCATTCTACTCCATGAGGTCCAAGATAAAGTCACTTCGGGGTGAAATGAACTTTATTATCGTGAATCAGGACCTACTCATTCAAGACTTGCTTAAGAAACAAGCAGGGAACAGCAGGCTTATAACACCTAATCCTGCTCTTATAATCATAGATGAAGCACATAATCTAGAGGCCAAGGTTCGTGATGCTAGGACTATCGAATTTTCCTTAAGAGAGATCGAAAACGATTTGGATAATGCTTTGCAACTTCTTATCATAGGGACTGGAAATCGAGGGTTTTACTCACAATTTGCTTCAGTAAAAAAATCGCTCTCCCAGGTTTTTGAACAGGTTGATCTGATTATAAAAGGTCTTTCCTCACAAGACACTGACCGAATAAAAATTCCTAAGTTGAAGAGAATTGCTTTCCAAAAAGTGATGGACGAGTTGTCAGATATCCACACTAGTTTATCTCTTTTAGAATCTTCTCGTCGTGAGCGGGAACAAGAGAACGCCTTGGAGGCAGTCAGCGACCTGCTCGATCTATATGGTATTCTGAGTGGTCAACTAGACAGTCATTTATATTGGGCTTCAAAGCCCAAAAGAGAAACTGTCATTAGCATTTGTCCGAAAGAGGTCAATAAGCTTTTACGATCAATGTTGTTTGATGGAAGCACACCGGTTGCTCTTACTTCAGCAACTCTTTGCCAAGGTGGAGAAGAACTAAAAGAAAAATATGCTTATCTTTCAAAATCAATTGGTTACGAGGGAGAGTTTGGAGACCGTCAACTCTCTCCATTTGATTATGCTAACCAAACGATAATGTATATTAATAACAACATCCCATATTATAAGCCAGATAATAAAGACTCTTTTCTTACTGCAGCCTGCCAGGAACTTATTAAGCTCTGTAATTTGACAAAAGGCCGTACATTAGTATTGTTTACAGCAAAAGAAGACCTAAGGGTAATATATGACAAATTAAAAGAACAAAATCTAGACTGGAAGTTATTTGTTCAAAGTGAAGGCTCTTCTCAAGATGAGATTATCAAAGAGTTTCGTCAGTCTAACGGGGTCTTACTTGGAACAGGGGTGTTCTGGGAGGGTATTAATATTAAGGGTCCAGATCTGTCACAAGTGATCATTGTTCGTCTCCCCTTCCCCGTTCCTGCTGATCCCGTGTACGAGTATAAAGTAGCGACAGCTAAAGACCCTCAGAAAGATGTATATATTCCGGATATGCTAATTAGACTTCGGCAAGGTACAGGTCGTCTTATCCGAAGTGAAACGGACTTTGGTGTCTTAAGCATCCTAGATTCAAGAATGTCACTTAAAGCAAATCGAGATTATCGACAGGATGTTCTTGAGGCACTCCCATTCACTAATATCACTGAGGATTTTTCTGAGGTCGCAAAGTTTGTAAAGGACAATATTAGTTCTGATGTCCTCGATAGTAAAGCATTGCAGCTAAACAGTGCGACAGTAGCCGATGCCGGTTAGATGTGGGTGCTTACGATTAACTAAGAGGATACAATTGTGATGAAATTTGATTCGAAGAGGACACCCCAGAAAACCTGCTTTAGAGGACATGAAGAGCGGAAGGGATCTTCCCTCCGCTCTTTTAATGTTGTTCTTTTTCCTGAAAGCTTTTGTGCTAAATTATTAGGGCTTCCAACCAGGTAAAGTGAGAAAAGGAATACCATAGGTAAAGCAAAATGAGAAGTATCGTGTCTTGGTTACTTCCCATTATGCTGGAAGAGCCGGAGTAAATTGTGCGTGTACAATTGGAGGTTTTGTATATAACTTAATGCAGCCTGACCTTCTTTAGAAATCATATTGGAGCCGTGTTCTGTTAGACGATATACATAATTATGCCGACGATTAGAATTCCATCTTCCTTCTAACCATCCATTACTCGCATCTTCCATTTCATGAGCCAGCTCATAAATATAACCTTCCCCACACTGCCAACCATAACGATAATTCATAAGTTCATAAATGCTGATGGCTGTTTCTGCAGAGTACTCGGGTTGATTTAATATGGAGAGAAAAAGATAACGAGCTAGATGTCGGACATTAATGAGGCGATTAAAATGTTTGAGAACACCTTCATCCCAAACAGGCTTATTCTTATTTCCAGTACCGGTGATTTCGTATGCAAAATAGTCCGCTGCATCTTTTAAGCGAATGAGTGTTTTAAGATAAGTAGCAGCGAACTCTTCTCGTTTCTTTTCTCCCGCTTCTGTAGTGGCCATCGTCCGGGTTTTCCCGTTAATTTCAATACAGTTGATCCATCCTTGTGCTTCCATTTCTCGGATGGCCTGATAAATATAAGACTTGGATTTTAAGTTAACGGGCTCTTCTACAACAGAATCATAAAGCTCACGCATGTATTTGGAGTGCGTTTGCAGTTCCCTAAAGACAATAAGGTAAATAATATCTTTGGCACTTAAACCGAGCTTGTTTGGTGCTATAGGAGTTAAAGGTTTATCCATATAGATCACTCCTTATTAGTTTGATTTTCTTTTGTCGCTATCACCTCATCCAAGATTTGTTTGAGTGCATAATATGCAAATTCCAGTTCATATCTTGATCGGTGATAGCGATTAATTACGTAAAATATCAATAACGAGAATACTGCTAATGGCCAGAAGTTTCCTTGTGTGAGAAAATAAAAGGAAGCTAAATATAGACATATTGTAACGATCACTTCCAATAGGATCCATAACAATGTCCGTAATGGCGGCATCATAGGTGGCAGCTTAGGAGGAGTATTATGATCTTTTGGAGGAGTAAGAAGACGTTTTGCCCTGTCTCTTTTGAGCGCCCCCATTAGCAGTAAAGGAAGGAAACAGAAGATTCCAAACGCTCGGATGAACGAGGAGATAAATTCTGATTGACCTTCGTAAGCCCCCAAACAGATAAACACTACGATTAAAAGCGTGTAAATGACACTGTTTGCTGTTGTTAATATTCGAATTTGTTTCGGAAATTCATCAAAAATCATCTATACATCTTCCTTTCATGATGTAACTTGTTTGAACTGTATTTCCGTCCAATGGCATGTATAAGAACATTTGTGCGCTTCCATATTTTGATTATAGCACAGACCTCATACGCCGGAAATTTAGACAGCTATACTAGGAGTATAATCGATAAGAACCAATTCCAGAAACGGATAAAAAAACGGAACCACTATGAATAGTGAGCTCCGTTTGCCTTGCTATTCTTACATCACTGAAAATGACTCATTAAACAAGTAATCATCTAAATTACTGAAGTCTAGTTGATCATATCGAATTCTTTTGTTCATGAACATTACCCCATGAAATTCGTATAATTTAGCAAAGGAACTATAGTTACCTGTCGATTGTAAAGGTTTTCTAGTTAAATGCTTATATTCTGCAAAATTGATGGGATCGGTAAGACGAATCTTCTCAGCAAATTCAGAGTATTCTTTACCCGGATTATTTTTCATGGGTACCGCCAAGTTAATACAGAACGGATAATTACTGGAATGACTATCAACTCGATTTGAGTTGTATGCGACTCCATCAATGTTAAAGTCGGCCAGACACTGCATCACTAATTGAGATATAATGTACTCACTTCGAAATGTTCGATTTTCCTCATTGATCCTAAAAGATGTGGCAATGACAAGAGGGAACAGTGCAATCATACTACCCAGAGGGTTTATGAGTTCATCGGAATTCGAGTACCCATTTAACATCGCTTGAGGAATGGCTAGATTCAAAACTTTCATGTCATTTGGCATGTCAAATGCGGCCACATTAAACTCACTGTCTGCAGGTTTACGCAATTCCAACCAGCAAACATAGGAAGTTAAGCCAAAGTACATGCTGGGTACACCGGCTATACTGAATCGCTGCGTAGATACGTTCCCCCTGTTACTGAAAGGTATATGTAAAAATCCGCTTTTGTTGAAGTTGTTTACTCCTAATCTTGCTCGATACATACGAATTGGATGTGTCGCGACCCCACTCCATTCATTTATATTCTTATTTACTCTTGTCAATCCCCGAAAAGCTGTTGAATCATCTAACCGAGCAACAATAAATGGATCATGAGAACAATAAACCAAAATCTTAAGTATATTTTTTTTTGCGTATGTAAGATTTGCATCGTAATAGTAATTGATGGCCTCCAATATAAATTGAGTATTCCTCGCTGCAAGTTGATATGTATCCGGAGCCACATACTGCTGGATTTCAGACAAATACTGTTTAAGCACTGTTTCGAGCTTTGTGTAATATTCCGAATCCTTCTGGATGATGAACGGTAATTCAAAATTATTAAGCTCCAATTTGCTCATTTAGGTACCCCCCTACTCCACCTACCAGGTTATCTTAATGCCTGAGTAGATGTTTTTCACTAATCTTAACTCACGATCCACTTTTTCTCCATCTTAAAATATGCAGAAGTTGAGTACCAGAAGGGAAGGGGAGAGTGCCCTTCTTTGCCCTTCCTCCGGCAGTATTCTATGGGAAATCCAACGTTGTTTCTCGAACAATAAATGATCTGCTATGATAAATAGGTTCGCGAACCGCGGACCTCGCATCCAACAGGTATAAAGCAATTATCCCCCCCCGATATGAAGCTGGATGCGAGAATCCCATCTTCATATACGCACCACAGACACCTCACTCTACGCACAACTTAGGCCCCTCATCTTCGACTTTTCTGATTCGTCCTTTTCCTGCCCCTTTATACCCGATCTTCTACCTGGTCCTATTCGTACGGATTTAGTAGCAGAATTCATCTCTGCAACTTAATACGAATCAAGTTACTCATAAATTTGTTGGGGTGGGGGCTTGTCACGCGCAGGGTCCAGGACGAGGTATCCCCAAAACATAGAAGAGTTCTACTAAAAGAATTAAAACCGGGTTGAAATGGGGCCAACAAACCAACAGGCAGGAAATGGTAATTGCTATTCGTGAGAAAGGAGGAGTGAAAAAAGAGGTAGGGGAAGAAATCGACAGTGATGATAGGATGTGCGTGGAGTGAGGTGTTGGTGTTCTTCGATATATGCATACTAAATGGTTAAATGTACATTATTTATGTGTGATATGAAGATAGTTCTAGTTGATTAATTGAATAATTAAAGAACCTTTTAAGTTAAGTTAACTTAACCAGCAGACTTTATCATAATATAAGTATTCCCTCGTACCCAAAATTAATAAGTCATGATTACTAAAAGGTGGAGGCACTCCTCCCTTCTATTTCGTGGCCGAAGCGGGAGAACGTATAAAATAAAGAAGCAATCCCATGTTAAAAAGGGAGTGCTTCTTTATAAGATAACTATTTATTTAGGCCTTTAATGTCGTCCACGATTTTATCGATCGGAACACCATTCACTACAGCCAGTATATGGCTTATGGAGTCATTCAATTCAGATGTTTCTAATGCTTGCCCACAATATTCGACTCTAGACCATTCTCTCGGTTCAAAAACCCCATGAGGAATGTCTTCACGATCTCCAAGCCACATTTTAGCTCGGTAATCAATATTTGTTTCATCTTCGATAACGATCCAAAGATGCGGTTGAATAATTTTATTTGTTACACGATCTCGGATGGAGCCTGCCATGGCACGATGATTCACACCCGATCGGTTTAATATATAACTGATGATCCGAGTCATTCCGTCACATTCTAAATTGCAGCAGTCTAACTGATTTAGAATACTTCCGAGTTCGCTATCTGTTGAAGGTTTATAGGATTTCTGTTTGTACCAACGATATGCACCATCTTCGGCTTGTAAGGTTGCACCGGCCTCTATTACGATGGCTTCCATCGTTGGATTGTCAACCGGTACCGGCATTAAACCAGCAGCCAGATTGTCATAAAAGTTTGCTGCATTACAGGAACTCCGCATTTCAGCCTACCTTCTATTTCCATTTGGCAGATATCCTACTTTGAAAATACATGTTTCTTTAAGATAGTAACCGCCATTGATGGTAATCTTATTTTCTGTATGAGATTCAATAACACCTGTTTCCTGGTGTGTTCCTTCTTTCATATACACTTCAATTGGTAGTGCAAAGAAAATAGCGTTATCAAAGTCCACTGGATTTATAAGTACATCATCCTGTTTCAACATCATAACGTCCCCCTCATTGTTTAAATCTCATCTTGATTATCTATTCTTTCGACAGCATTACAGTCATATTTCCCCATCGCTATCTTTTGACCAGCATCATTATACCAAATGACCTCTACACTTTTTCCAGATCGCGACACATCGTGTATTAAGCCATTCGTAAAGTTTGACCATTTTGTTTTCTCATGTTTTATATGTCTTACCTTGTTTCCCGGTTTTAAGCCGTTAATAGCAATTCGGGATATGGTTTCATTTTTAAGGTTCTTCTTTTTAAAATCACGTCCGCAAAGATGGCATTTTGAACCCGCGATAAGCACCTCGCAGAAAGGGCATTTCTTCATCCCATTCACCTCAATATGAATAATTTACACGAGTTATTCTATAACGTTGCAAATTCAACTCTCTGGTAGAAATTCCTATTCCAGTATATCATACATTATTTATAACTCTTTTACCTATCACATTAGAGCTCAGAAGAAATGTCAGTATATTTTATTCGGCATTTTAAGTCATTCTGAAATACTTTTATCGTTTTACCCGCTTCATGTAAAACTGTTATGAGGGAATACCCTTTGCTTAATTCATAATTGCGAAGAGCAGCAATATAACTCTCTCCTTCTACCTCAATTTGAAAAGAAAGAGATTCCAAACACTTTTCATATTTCATTTGTGCCACTTTATCATCAATGGCCATCTGAAACTCATCCTCCGACCATTCTCCTACCCAATCATTCGTTTCAGGACTCCAAAAAATCAATGCATTACCTCGATAATCCTCTGAATAATAATAACCACGATAGTGATACAAAAAAGAATCATTCATCGAATTGAAAAATCGATACACCCTATCCTTGATTAAGCACTTATAGTCTGTTGTTTTGGTCAGTACTATTAACTCATTACTTGTCACCATTCTTAATGTTCTCCTCTTCAACTATGCCAGGATCTGTTTGATAATCTTCCAACGTCCTCTGAATTCTTTCAATTAACATTTCAAGCTGTTGTTCCTGATCATGGAAAAATGATTGATCTGTGAGGTGGACTTCAGCCAATTCTTGGATTCGTAGGTAGTCATGCATTGGTATGTACTGTTGGTTTTGCTCTTTCTCTAGCTGAGCAAGTAAAAATGACATGGTCTCCAGTAATGATTCAACATCGGTTTTCATAGACATTGTCAAACACCATCCTTTTTGGAATTTAATAAAAAAACGCCTCCCTTTTGTAACTCATGTCAAATAGACATTGAGAGATAATCAAAAGGTGAGGCGTATTTTCTAAGATTAAGTACTTCATAGCCGCATGGCAGAAGCAAAAGATAAAGTATCTAATGTCCTAATTATACCATTTTTTCAGCGTTAACAAAACACCTACTTCATTGATATTCGTCCGAACTATTGAACATTCTATATCCAGTCCAAACATCTCTTTTTATAAAGTTATTATGGGAACTCTGGGTTTTCATTTCAGAACATAGTATTGAAATTTGCATTTAGAACAAGATTCATCAATAGATTGATCCGGGATAGTGCCCTCAATAAGATTGATTTTCTATATCCAAAAAGACATTTATGTTGTCGAAAAGAAACGGTCACCTTCATCTAGTAAACTCATATAATCTTTCTCCGTCCATCCTTGAGGAATTCCATCTATCTCTTCTTCCTTAATAACCTTGACCGTGTAGACACTGATAGGAAGGAACAGAATAGGGCCATCCTCACTCAATTCGCAATACAACAAAGTCGGCTCACTTATATCTGGATTTCTCAAATGTATTCACCCCATCCCTAATGGAATACACGCCTCAAGTAATGATTTAATTTTGATGATACAAAAAAACTGAGCAACATAGCAAATAGCATTGAGTAAAGTGGTGTAAAATCGCCAAAGGCTAGGACTGTAAGAAAAACCACTATATTGAAGATGATGATTGCTCCCCCCCAGAATACCAATAACGCTACCATGAGCCGGCAAACTCCTAATGGAAACTGTAAAAAAACAATAATCAGGGGATGCCACATTTTTCGGAGCATAAACTGGATACATTCCCTTAACCAAGAAACAATAAGAAAGGATACGAAGAAAATAATAATATGAGGCAAACTTATACCTATAAACGAAACTGTATGCAAAATCTCCCATGGTGAGTCCTCAATGAAGAGGTAAAGGAAATCCTTAAAATAGATTGTTCCCTTCCAGGTCACAAATAAAGCTAGTGCCAATGAAAGACACCAGCCAAACGCTGCTCGATGATTGATTATTTTTCTATGTTGTAAACTAGACAATATCTCCCCTCCTTATTTCATGGACATGTATTTACTTATGAATACAACAACCAGGTCTTCATTAAATAACATTAAAAGTTCTCATGTTCATAGTATGACTTAATCTTTAGCAGACTACCGCTCGATGCACTATCCACTCCTGTATGATAGTTGTCGGTATCCATTGAAATTTCCACATAATCAATAGACTTCTCAATCAGATAATGAGTGAATTCAGATCTGATTTGATCGTACTGATCAGATGTTTCCCAACCTTCCTTAGATCCATCGCAATTCACAAAAAAAAGAATAATAGTTATTAGCTACGCTTTGAAGAATTTCAGATACGAGATTTATTTCGCGTGGAAACTCGTCCAAGTTAAATAGTTCCATTGCTAATTCACGTGCTACTACTAATTCATTAAAATTATAGTGAGTTACAATAATGAAATTATGTTTAACCCATCCCAAACTATTCTCCTATCCCTTTGAACAGTTTTATTCAGACGTTTTTCATTTCAAAATCGGCTTGTATACCTCTCTGACAACTTTCACATGATTCGAATTGCTGTATCTATAATCACAGGACATCATAATATCTATTGCATCAGCTATAAGAGAAATACGGTCCTCTGTATATTTTCGCTCAATTGAATTAATGAGATGTAGGCTTGATTGCAAACGCTCCATTCTTATTTCTAAATCATAGAGAATCCACTTTCGTTCAGATTCATCTATGTTGGGAAACTTTCGAAAAATCGATCTTATCTTCTTGTTCCTGAAAAAGTTGAACAATGATTGCCCCCCTTAAAACAACATAATATTCAAACGGTGCTCAAACTACTTGTTCAATATATTTAGATTTGAAGAATACTTTGTATCCTTCGTTTCTCGCTTCAAATATGAAATTTACTCCGTACTGAAGCTGCTCAACTTTATCATTTTGATCCATGTCTTCTTCTTGGCTTGTTCTCTCAAATTCTTCTGCTAGGTATATTGCGAGATCCGGCAAATCATCCATTTCGATATTACATTTTTCAAGAATATTATGAATGAGCTGATCGTCGCCAATAACCACATAATATTTACTGTATTCTTCGATTACTTTCTTGAACTTCTCTTGCATATAAGCGCCTCCTAAAGTATCCACCTGCACGCGGTCTGTATTCCGTTTTGTCTGTCTGGAATGAAATAGAATAGTCTTCTCATCATGAATAATCGATATTCATTGGAGTTCATCTAGAAATGCTTTAATAGACACGCCACTTTTGCTAAATACACTTAAAAGCTCTTCGGCTACTTTATATTGATCCATGGTTAAACTTGTTTCTTTTGACAAGATATCATAAGACTTTAATTCCCCATTTTCATCTAGAACATCCTTAATGGTTATTTGCGGATTTGCCGATATCTCGAAAGGATTAAAGACTGTACTCTTGCTAGGGTCAATTTCGATTATTTTTCCTCCGAACTTTTCTACAAAGTCATTCATTTTATCATTCATTTGGATGCACTCTCCCTATTCAATTTATTTCATAAGACAATAGCGGTTCTATTTCGATGATCAGCATCGCGAAGGCGAAATCGGTTGTTGCTGATTAAAGAAGTAGAGCTGGTAAACAACAAAATAGAGAATGCCAGTATAAAAAGGGGTTAAATCACACAATAAATGATTGAAAATCTTCATTTTTATTTTTTCTGTTTTATACCTTATTTGCGATTAGCTGTGTCCTTTTCTTTAAGACCGAGATAGTGCTCATATTCACTTTTATAATAATCGGCTAGATACAATTCCACTTCATTAGCAAATGATTTTGCATCTTGCTCGTTATCAAATTCATTTTTGAATAGTCCTTCGAATATTTGAAAGTTGCTGAATATTCGATTTGGAGAAGCATTCGGGAGACGACTAATGGATACAATGTCTGTAAACATAAATTTAAAAACTCGTCTCCTTATTAACATAGATGGTAAAGAACGTTCTTCAAAATACAGTCTGCAGTTTAAATTCTCCATTCTCTCTCGAAAGGCACAATCTCTTGTTTCTGCAACAACTATTACCTCAAATGGATTTACAGCATTAGGATCTACTTGAATATCAACTTTAAGAACAACCGAAGTTTCCATTATATACATCCTCTCTGTTCATTAAGCAGTTTTATACAAGGCGTCCTTTATAATATCATTGGTGACAACAAGATGAGTTGTTATTGAGATTGAAATAATTAGGATCAACAGAACAGCAGCTATTGCTTCAAACATTTATGTACGCTCCCTATTCATTTTGGATTCGTACCACACATGATAAGTAATATCCCACGATTCTTTTCCCTTAAAAACTATTACTTCGTGAATTTTGTATTTATCGCTATTTATAAAATCCCTGAACCAATACTCTTGATCCTCGACATTAACGGGATTTTTATAAAATTCTACAAATTTAACATTTTCCTTCGGTTGAATCCTATACATTTGCTGGCTATATTCAGACATCCTGATACTCGCTCCCATTCAATAGGTTACTCGTCAACTTTAGCAAATAGTTTTTTACGTAATACGATTAATTTTTGGAATTTATCTCGAATCTCTTGATTTATTTCAGGTTGATCCGGAAATACGTTACTTCCATCAACATAACATTCAACATTTCTTCCGTCATTAAACATTACTGTAAAAGAACCATCACCAACCCAACGTGCTGTATTCATTTCAATCTGACCTTCCGAAAATACAGATACTCTATCTATTTCATCGTTCAATGGCTTCAGCTTTTGCTGCAATCGCTTATTTGGCCAGAAAGGATCGCGTTTTTCACAAGCATCATTAGTACATATCCTTCTAGCTTCGCCATAATCGCCTTCCCTCATAAGGGCACTGCAAAGATCACATAAATGAGTCTCCAATTAAATTCTCCTTTACAACCTATTATTCAAATGATGTTCATTCTGTGCATTTACCGATTTCTAAAGATAACCCTGATCCGTCGCCAGACTTCCAGATGTGTAAATATGTATTCTCCCTATTCATTTAGTTGATTTTAAGTTTTTTTATGCACAAAAATTATCATGATGAGTGTCAATAGGAACCCGATTGAACTCAAAAAAAGAATTCCAGCTACCAAAAAACCTATAAGATAACCAAATCCATCATCTTGGATTTTGCCAGGGAAGTAGCTGACAATAATAATGGAGATTAACATCAGCCCGAAAGAACTAAAGTAACCCTTACAGATACTAAAATTGTCGTTCATTATACCGTACACCTCTATTCACTGAAAAGTCATGTTCTATTCAATTTCCACAGTTTTATATGCTTTTACTAGATCTTTCGCCATTCTGCCTACCGTCTCATCATCATGATGCTCATTTGAAGTGATTTTGGTCAGTAAATATAATAATAAGTCTCTAGGATCGTATTCCGGATTAATCTTATTTTTTTGTAACTTTTCTTCAAAGTATTGAAGGTAGCTTCCAGATTTATTTCCATTTTTATTTATGACAATGATCTTGTACCCGTCCACTTCATTAATTGGAGTTACTTTAAGTGAATGTTTCTCAGTTACGATCGCATACTGCTCGACTTCTTCAAGAATCTCATTGTGCTTACCTGCACGAATGGACACTTCTAAGCAAGTGTCGTACATTTCAACAAGTAATAATTGATCCATAATACTCTCTCCTATTCATTTGATTATTACTCTGACAATTGCATTAATGCCAATAATAATTACAACGATCAAAGCAGTGATTGCATATCACATTTTAATTTATGATCGACTTCTGGATCTCGTATAGAAAAACACATCGATATTAATTTTCATATACTGGCCGCGATGATCATTAATAGACTGATTAATTACTGATGGCTCACCTAACCCATGTTAAATGTGTTATTACAATACTCCGAGATTTGAAGATAATCTACTTGTAAGTGACTCAAATGTTTCCGAACGATATCAAAGGATACAACCGCCCTATAACTAATTATAAAGAGATGAGAAGAATTCGAGAAACTGTGCTCTCAGTTGAAAACAAAAAGTCCGGATAAACTCATATTGAGTTTATCCGGACTTTTTTGTGGTTAGGCTTTCTCATTCTCAGTAACGGAACTAATGTATCGCTACATTGATTGATACTCTATCTGGTCGTAGAGATAACCGTTATAACCGAATATATAACAAGAGAACAAGCCACTAAATATGATAAAAATGCGATGGCCGTATAGATCCAAAAAAGCAGACGACTATGTGACCATATAAGCCTTCCATCGGTAAATCCGAAAGTCGTATTCGTTAAAGCCTGTACATCCTTATTTCGAATTTCCATGGCTTCTTTGCGCTTTCCTTCCCAAAGTTTTATGCATGGGAAGAAAAGCGTCATCATATTAGTACTCAGAACTAAAAACGATATTAAAAGAGTTACGTAATGGTGATTTTGCTCAAAGAGTGCTAGCCATATACCCATAATCATAAATACTATTCCTACCATACCTTCAGCTGCTGGTCCAGCAATTGCAAACAAGAGAAGTTTCCATTTTCTTGACCCAAAGTAAACATGGTTCCAAGGATATGCGAGACCTCTTGTTTGACGCAATTTTTTAGCCGGTCTTGAATATTTAATAACTGGGATACCACAGACTTTAAATGATTTTTCTCTAGAGCCATTGATATCACCTAATACGATTCCAGCACGGCTTTCCCTATAAACTAATTTCAGAATTAAATAATGACCCACTTCATGAAAGAAGGTCGAAATGATTCGAAAACAGGATATTAACGAAGCAGAAACTAGAAAAAAAACCAATATGATAAATTGGCTCATTGTATTTAATCCTCTCCATTCATTGTGTACACCTTATTATCGGAAATAATGCTCAGTATAATAAGATGAAAATCATCAAAACAAGAGCAATTGTCCATTCTGAGCATGTAAATAACTCTGGACTTCAGTCTCTGGTGCAGTTACATCAGACTGTGAAATATGAAAAGAAAAACTCCTCTTCTCTTCACGAATGGGTTCACATTTTGAGAACAGATTATCAAAATAAGATCTAAGTTCATTCAGATATTCTCGGTCAGAAGGATAAATTGGTTGGTCGTAATCTTGCTTAAGAAAGGAGGATTCAATCCTTTTGCATTTTGCGAGGTATAATTCGAAAGAACGTGCAAAAATCTCGGTAGGTTGAAGATAGTAATTCCGATTATATTTTGTTGTACCTCTCCATCTCTCTACAAATGGATCGTCTGCTGGTAATCTCGAAATATTTTGGTCAACGATTTGCTCGTATAATTGAATAAGTCGCACAAAAGACATTTCCTCACTCAACATACATTTTTCATTCATGGTATGGTCTATCTGATGACCAAGTTCATGCATAAAAGAGCTTGGATGTTCGATATCGATTATGGTAGCTCGATAAAATGCATAATGTAAGCCTGCAGCTCGATGTTTTCCCAATTTTCGGATACGGAAACTATAATCCTTTGCAAGTGGTATATAGACTTTCTTTTTGATTTCTTCAAATTCTTTTTCCAATGCATGGAATCTAATGAGATCCACATCGTTATCAAGTTCCACTGTTCCATAACGAGTCAAAAATTTATTGCTTTTCATGACTGCCTTAACTTTTTGATTGATATGTTTCTTGTCTTGAAAGGACTTTGCATAAGTGGAATGTTCATCAATCATGCGTTTAGTCTTTTCCTGGACATAGTTCATTGTACTAATAAGGCGAGGAATTATTATCTTCTTACCTTGTGCGGTTTCCATAATATAAGGAACGCCATCATCATTCCTTGCTAAAGAGAACTCTTCATAGGAATAATAATTGCTTATTTCTGTTTCTTCTCCATCAACATAAGGAAGATTGTATTTTTCGATTTCATCTTTTACCTCTACCGCAAATAGATCATCACCCGGACGAACAACCTTTCCCCTACTAACCGATTCAGTTGAGTAGTACTCGGCTATTTTATACCTAATGTAATCTTTTTGCTTAATCGAAAATTCACACAAAGTATTTAAAAAAATAATTTTAGATATTAATCGTAAGCAGTCTGCAAATAGAAAGTAACCGATTCGGTTCAAGTTTTCTTTCAATCCATACTTTCTTAAATGGTACTTTTCAGGTAATTCTTTATTCAAGAATGTGTACGCGATATCCGTTTGATTGAGTTTTAAAGCCACTGGTAATGACGGTTCATATTGTTGGGGAACTTTATTAATCTTAGCAGCGCTGCAGAGGAGCCTCAAAATAGAATTTTCCTTCTCATTAGCAAATTCCTTCATAATTTCTACCTCAACCTTGTAAGGGCCGAACGAAATATCTTGGAGAAAGCTCAGTTTATCTTCAAGATTTTTCGCAAAAAACATGGCCTTTACTTTTCTTCTGATTGCCGATTCGCATTTCTTTCTTAAATCATGAACAGTATCCTCAGGGGAAACAGTAAATTTAGCTTCAGCAATTAAATCGGACAAACCATAATGTGCATACTGTTGTTTTAATACCTCTGCCTTTTTAAGTGTGACAATTCGTTCTTTCATGAGTATCCCTCCAGATCACTGAAATTTAGTCAAAAAATAGACTAAAATGCTTCACTCAATGCATTCACGACAGGTCCATAAAAAAACACACCAGAAATGAACAAATCCCAATTGGGATATGTCTGATCTAAGATCAGATTGTTCACTGCTAGTGTGTTCTAAATAGAATCTCCGATGCCGCGTGGCGCAGAGCAAAATCATTATAGTCGAGTTATGAGTTAATCATAACACTTCTATGCCAAGAAGTGAATGGCTACCCATTTTTCTTGAAACGTTCGGCAAATGTAGAGAATTCTCGCCAGTTTTCTTCTAAATATTCAAGCCGTTTGATTTGTTCTTGTAGAGAAGCATTCGTTTCTTTCAAGTTATGAATTTCTCTATCCTTCTTCTCAAGTGCTTCACGTATGGTTTGAAATAGACCAAGGTTTGAACTCAGCGCTTTAATATACTCACTTAGTTCATTCACTCGCTCCGGACTCAGCAATTGTTCGAGGAGCTCAAATTTCGCTCTATTTCTAACGCCCCGTTGTTTACCAATCCTTTGTTGTTTATTTTCAACTTCTGTCTCTATGGACCTCGTCGTTTTAGTTAGCGATAACTTCTTTTTGTGTTCTTTTGCCGCTTCAATCAGTTCCTTAGTTTTCTTTCTCAATTCGGAGTTCCATCTAAAGCCACAAGCTCCAGGGGTTCTTCCCTCCAGCTCCTCAGAGGCTCTTTGAAACGCTTTTAATTGAGTTTCACCAAGCCTCATATGATCCAAAACAATTTCTGTTAGGATGGAGTCTTCTTGGTTACTCCAATCTCTTTGCCTATGTCTTTTGATTGCTTCTACACTCACGTTGTATTGCTCCTTTCGACTTCTTTCTAATACAGATAAATCACTGGTGGTAAAACACACAAAACTATTCATATTGTTACCAACTCAGGTATGAGGTATACCTTTATGTAGTTGGTATAGCAATAAGGTTATACATAAAACAAAAGAACGTTCCCATTAATAAGGAACGTTCTCTTTCTAATACTATTGTACCCATCATACTCAAACTCCTTTTTTTTAATTTCATATTAGGAACGTCTAAGTCCCAGATGATGGACTCCACCGCAGCTCGTGAAAGACGATCCTGCCTCAATCACCCAGAAATTTCAATCCAAATATTCCGTCCAGTATAAGTGATCCAGCTATACAAAAGGCTACAGGAAAGAGAAAGGATATTATTGCCTGGCTGGTTTCTCCTGAGTTTCTCTTTTTTATTGAGGCTAACACTGCCCCTATCGAAACGCCTACTTTAGCGGCGATCAAGACCAAAGTTACTGTATTGATAGGTGTCATTTTATTTATTCTACATCTGTTGTTATAAATTACGGCTTAATTTGTGCTTCTTCTAAAACTTCACTAAACAACAATTTGCATCATGTCCAGTTCATTGACACTGATCAACTCTATTTACCTTTGTACAAGAACCGACCAATCGTTAAACCCAAAAGCAAAAATACAATACATGCCACGCACCACATAAAAGTGTCATTTTTCAAAAAATCATCTATCATATCTACCTACTCCCCTCAGAATTCTGGTTCTGCTATCGAATATTTGTTCCGTCCGTGTATTCAATGATGTAAAATTGACAGCCGTTTACTTCACAAATGACGATTCCCCGAGTGGGGTCATTTATTTCCGATCCGGTGTTTGTCGTTTCACCGCAGCAGGGGCACTTTACGTCTTTAATGCCAGCGGCCAGTTCCTTTATTCTCGCTTCTAGCACTTTCTTAATACCGCTCATCCCAATACACCGTTCTATTCATAATGTTACTCCCCGAACAACCCATTTAAGGTTCCATCTTGAAAGGCTTTTTGATAAAGCACCGTTAGTAGATCCCTGGTTAATTCCCGACTGTGATCTTCAATCACTCCGGCTTCTAACATCATGGCCAGCATGTCGTTAACACGCTCTTGCTGCTTCCTCATTCTAATGCACGCTCCTTATTCATTGAATTACATTAGCCGAATATATTGTCTCAAAAATCAGTAACGGTTTTTCTTGTTGGTTTTTCAAACCATTTCGTTTCCTTTGTTTTTCACTCATGAAACACGCTCCTCTTTAAAAATGAGTCACTGAATATAATACCAATTTAAAAAAATTTCCTTTAAAGAATGTATAGGCCTTAAAAGAATATGTTTCCATGATGCTCGTGGATTATCAGGTATTTTCTCTTTATGATGATTGATTTGATTTTTCCACTTTCGTAACAACGGAACCAAAGCAGGAAGCCAGAAAATACACACAACAATTTGAAAGTAGAGAAAACCCATGACGGTGTTTAGAATGAGGTTCCAGTAAGGATTTCGATTGTCGAATTCTAATACTTTTGCAATTGCGAACCAAATGAATCCAAGGATGAAACCAATAAGAAAATAAAACCCAAAAATAGCTCCCAGAACATATAAATATGACATGGTAATCTCCTCCGCGCTTTATTGTTCGGTTGCCCTTTTTAGTCGTTTAAGTGCAGTTTCTGTATAGATCACTTTATCACCACAGAATTCATCCCATCCTACTGAATAGCCATCTAAGCAGGTACTGCATGTAAATGAGAAAATCAAATCTTCCGGATCATGATCATCCTTGATAACCTCTAAACTCATGACCTTTTCGCAGCAAGTTCGTAATTGCATCTTCTACCAACTTTCCTTATCTATGGTTTCCCCATTTAGCCCATCAATACACAGGTATCCAGGAGTACGATTATTGATTATGATGTGATTAGTTCTCGATGTTTCAAGTTATTTAAATATTGGCTGGCCAATGCCTGTATTCGACTTTTATCCGATCGTTTAGCCTCAAATTGACGACCAGGATCAATAATTCCGTTTGATTGGGAAGCTTTAATCCCTAATACTTCTACCATAGGTGGGTCCGATCCTTCATATGTATTAAGATATACAACCGTAATTTGTTCTTTCTGCCCCTCCCGCTCAAGACGACCAACTATTTGTTCAATGACCTTGGGAGACCAATCCAGTTCACCTATAAGAATCGTGGAACATCGATGTTGCAGGCCGTCCAACCCCGCTCCACTACGAAGTGAAAGTATCAAAAGATTACTCTCTCCTTCCATAAAGCGACGTGCTGACTCATCTTTTTGCTTATCCTTTTCGCTCCCTGTGTACATGGCGGGTTTATATTCATTAAGTTCTTTTAACCAAATATCATACACATCTCGGTGCCATCCCACTAAGAGTACGGGAATGTCAGCATCTAGCAATATTTTTGCATATCGTGCAACGTTAAGTGCTTTTGAAACCCCAGTTGCATGACGCATCAACAAGTCCAGTTCAAGACCTGCACGTCCCCTTTCCATAAAGGAGCCGATTGTTGTTTTTAAGGCGAGTTGTCGAGCAAGATCCTCAATTGATTTCAATGTGTCGCTATTAGGTTCTACCTCTTCAACAATGGTATTGACTGAAGGTATTTGAAGACCAACATCCTTCTTAGTTCGTCTTAGCATTACATTTTGTTCTCTTAAATAAGTACCTAATGCATCTGGATCTTTTACTTGTTTGTCATCAACGCACCATTCTCTCAAGAACTCCGGATATGTGCCTAATATACCACTCTGTATATATTCCATCACATTCCAAATCTCAGATCCATAATTATAGATTGGGGTAGCGCTAAGACCAAGACGATACACGGCAGCATCGGCCAGAATTTTTGCTGCTGTTCCTTTTCCACTTTTCACACCAGTTCTTAATTCTTGGATTTCATCAAATACCACAGTTTTAAAAAAACCATCATGAAAAGTATCAATCCAGCCGAGTAATTGACTATATTTAAATAGATATACATCTGCCTCAGGTAAATCATAGGGTCGGGTCCCCTTTATTTTGTGGACCTTCAGAGTGGTGAATGATTCAATTTTTCTCTTCCATTGTTCTTGAAGATGTGTTTGGGCCACAACCGCTGCCGGCAATGTTCGTGGATCGAGTAGCATGCCTGCACTTACGTATGTTTTCCCTAAGCTAGGGTCATCTCCCAAGAGAAGAGAACCTCTAGCAAGACACAACTCAATGGCTTGGGATTGATAATGTCTAATAACTTGCCCATCTTTTAAACCCATACGCGTTGGTGGCTGGTAATCCGGTTTAAGAATCGCTTCCATGACTGCCTGATTGGTTTCAAATTTTACTCGTCCGTTGTTAAGAGCTACTCTGTCATCATCCGTCATTACCATGGGGTATCGTGTGATAAACCACGATAAGTCAGCACAGTGACTATGATCATGCGGAAATGTGAAACGACTCGTTTGTGATTTAGATATCCGTGGGAAAAGTTGTTTCAATCTGATTGCCACATGTGGTGGAAGTGATGTCATCTCCCATTCATTTTGGACTAATGCAAGATTTCCGTATGTCTTGCTCATAACCACCCAACCCCTAATGAAGCTTTTAATGACGGTTTATTATTTATTGATAATGGAAGGCACATGCTTGTCCCAGTTAAAAGGATTAACCCGTTCACTTCATCATACTTGGAGTATCTCTCTAATTGTCTATAAGTCGCTTTTTTTGCGTATCTTGTTTTTACTTCCAATACAACATTACCAAAAGAGCTATGGATAAAGAAATCAGGTATATCTCGCTCAGATAATCGTTTTTCTCTTTCATACGTATATCCTTCAGTTTGAAGAAATTGTTCTACTTCGATCTGCGTACGTTTTTCCGGAACAGTATTAAATCGCTGTAATTGGAGACCGGATTTAATCGTGCTCATGTAGACAAAGAGCTTGTTATCAGTAATATCTTGCACTAATTTTCCCTCCTTTAGAAAATAATCGTATAGTACAATTTTCAAAATGATGGATCTAACTTACTCTATACTTTCTCCGTAAGTATGCTCTTCCTCGGAAAATTCTCGACTTCACCGTATTCACTTCCATTGAAAGATTATCTGCAATTTCTATCAGAGAATAATCCGAGAAAAACCGTAATAAAAACACGTTTTTATACTGATCAGGCATCGTTTTCACTAAATGAAGAACCCTTTTGCTTTCTTCATTATCTACAACTTGTTGATCAGGTGTTTTTTCACCATCGGAAAGCGTCTCAAGAATGAAGTTTGACCCCTCACTATTTTGTTCATCTATGGAATAATGAGGCTTCGATTTATTTCGACGCACACGATCAATGCAAAGATTCTTTACAATACGTTTCATCCAGGTGTTTATTCTACAAGAAAAATTATAAGTATGTAGGTTGAGATATATTCGAATATAGGCTTCCTGGACAACGTCCTCCGCATCTTCTCGATGCTTTAAAAATCGATATGCCTGGTAATATAACATATCCCTATTTTCTTCATAGAAAGCAGTGAAGGCCACTTGATCTCCAGAAAGAATTCTAAGTACTTGTTCATGTGTAATGTTAGGTTTCATGGTCCCTCCAAAATAGGATCATTTCTTATTCATAATTGTATCAGAGGAATAGATTTTCGAGAAAAAGAGACAGATAAATTTTCAATACTACAATCTATGTTGAGGGTGGTTAGAAGAAAGAAAAACCATCCCGTTAAGGGGATGGTTTTTTTCAGTGGATAAATTAATTATAGAGTTCATTTATGAATTTTCTAATGAATCAGCTTTATTGAAACAGCAATCTCCCAAAATCACTTAGAGTGACCACTCCTACCAAAAGAAGTACGAAACACAGTGCTACCATTCCATTTGTAAGCCATCTTATTTGGCTTTGAATGGTTTTTGATTCTTTATCTATATCATCCACTTTTTTTTCTCCGGATGAGATCATCTGAAGAGTAACAACCTTCATGCTTCTTGTGTTAGAGAGATATACCAATCCAACAAAAAGCAAAAGGAGAATCACCAATTTATCAAACATACCGAACCCCCCATTTTATACTGATAACAATTCGGATTCAGCAGCTCGGTTTCGTTGAGAATAGGCACGATCGATGCCGTGGGTGTAAATAATCTGGTTAAGCATAAATTTGCTAAGATCGATTCCATTATTTCTTAAGCGTTGAAGTATAACGCTTCGTTCTACATTACTGCGATATTGTAGTCTAACAAAATCAACAATTTCATCCGGTAAATTCATAATTGAGCTAGTCTCCTTCTGATCTAAACGATCCTTCTTTTTTCGTCTGTACGCAATAACTTCAGCATCCGAGGCAACAATGAAATCCCCCTTCATAGGACCATATAGTCCGTTGCCTTTTCGCTGCACGATGTAGTACATAACCATTCGGTTTAAAACAGAATGTACAGCAGAATATGTAAGATTTAGGGTAGAAGCAATATCGGCCGTGTTTTCAATGCCAGTTTCCAGGACATTTATTATGTTCATTTCAATTTGTCTGATTTTCACTTGATTAGTCATTTTACAATCAAACCTCACTTCTTTGATTTTTAAACTGCCTTCGCTTAACGGTCGGATACTGTCACCATTTATCTCATTTGCATAAGCTATTTATTCTGCATTCTTAGTACCGAAAAAACGCAAAAAGCACCCCTTATGCAAGTTTTTCTCTTGCGTAAGAGGTGCTTCCTCAATGTTAAAACATGTATTTAATTATAGCTCTAAATTTGGTTTGAAATGGTGACTGGCTTTGTATATTTATAAATTACCCTATGACCATAGTAATGTCAATAAAAATCTCTAGGTCTTTTGGCAGGTATTATCATTCTCAATATTTCTTGATATAATGAAAGGCAGAAAACTACATGTGAACATTGAGTGGGAGCACCACGAATCCGTCCGAGAGGACTTGATTCGTGGTGCTCTTTTCTATTAAGGAGATGATGCGGCACTTGGTTCTTAATAATCGTGAGGTGTATGTACTACACTTAATTCTGTTTGTTTTATTAATTATAGGTATACTCATAGGAGATTTTAATTTAAATTTTTTTGAAATTTTGTTACTTTTAACTGGCTATTCTTTGGTATCCCTTTATATAACCAGACTCATCCTCAACAAGCGATCGCTTAATTTAGTGAAATCAAGCAAATATACAAATACACAATTAGCAAAATCTGCAGTTAATGCTCTCGTAACAATGGTTGAGCTGCGTGACAGTTATACAAGTAAGCACTCATCAAATGTTGCTGGCTATGCATATTCCGTAGCTAAGAGTATGCAGCTCCCTGATGATGTTTGTAGAGATATTTATATTGGATGCAAACTCCACGACCTAGGTAAAGTTTATGTACCTGATGATATATTAAAAAAGCCAGGTCGATTAACAGCAGAAGAGTTCGACATCGTGAAGGCACACCCAGAAAAGGGATATCAAGTTGTCTCTCAATTAGAAATTTTTGATGATACCTGCATACCCAACATTGTGTTATATCATCATGAAAGATTTGATGGAACTGGCTACCCCAAGGGACTTTTTAGAACAGACATCCCCATTGAAGCAAGAATTGTAGCTATTTGCGATGCTTACGATGCTATGACTACTACACGAACTTATAGAAAGGCTATGCCACCTGAAGAAGCTATTCAAATCATTGAAGATAACAAAGGTTCTCAATTCGACCCGATTATTGCGGAGCACTTTGTTAGATGCATACGTGAAGAAGAGATTAACGAAGTAGATGCTCTCAATCTTTACAAAACAAATCAAAGGACCTCTTAGTATGCTATGAGGTCCTTTGATTCTTTAAAGAAATTCTTGATTTATCAAACATTCCACCTGAGTTATTCTTTCAAAATCATAATTCCATTAATGTCCTCTTGACACTCCCCATGCCTAAAGGCAGGGGATTCTTGGGTTGTCACTCCTAACGGAGTGAAATTCACCAAGCTATCTCTGTGTGTCCCACAGTTCAATTAGCTACACCAACAATCGAAGTCCTTCTTGCTCTATATTGATGGCAGCGTTTTGGTCACGATTATGGTGTACGCCACATTTTGGACATGTCCACTGTCGTAAATTTAGGTTTTTTACATCTTTATTTCGATATCCACAGGCAGGAGTGGAGCAAAGTTGGCTGGAGGGGAATTGTTTCCCAACAATAGAGAGCGTTCTTCCGTACCATTCCGCCTTATACTCCAGCATCGTCCGAAACATAGACCATGAAGCATCTGCAATGGATTTTGCCAATTTGTGGTTTTTGATCATATTTTCGACTTGCAAGTCTTCCAAACAGATTACTTGGTTTTAGCGGATCAGCTTGGTTGACAATTTATGTAGAAAATCATTTCGTGTATTGGCGATCTTTTCATGTAGCTTAGCCACTCTGATTCGTGCTTTGTTACGGTTTTTACTGCCTTTCTGTCTGCGAGATTGAGTCTGTTGCCACTTCGCCAATTGTTTTTCAAGCTTGCGATAGTATTTTGGATTCTCCACTTTCTCACCTGAAGAGAGAATAGCGAAATCCTTGATACCAAGGTCAATTCCTACTGTCTGATTTACTTCTGGTAGTGACTGAACCTCTGTTTCACATAATAAGATACAAAGAATTTGCCTGAAGAATGACGTCTGATCGTAGCTGAAAGGATGCGCCCTTTCACTTCTCTGGACTTTGCGAATAGAGCCCAGCCAAGCTTAGGAAGTTTGATGCGATTCCCTTCTACTTTGATGTTCATTTTACAAGTATAGGACTGTTTTGGATTCTTCTTGCTTTTGAATTTTGGATAGCCTTTTTTCTCTTTAAAAAACTTTTTGTATGAGGAATCCAAATCCTTCAATGTGGATTGCAGAGCAGTAGAATCTACTTCTTTCAACCATTCAATTTCTTTTTTCAGTTGAGTTAACATAGCCGAACAGTCGTTGTAATTCAGCGTCGTTTTCTTTTCTTGTTCGTAAGCATCTTTTCGTTTCGCAAGAAAGTGATTGAAGACAAAGCGAGTGCATCCGATGGTCTTGCCAATGAGTGTCGCTTGTTCTTTGTTTGGATATAGACCAAATTTGTACGCTATGTGCATACTCAATCACCCCTTTACTTCTGAGACTCAATGTATTTCTTAATTACATCCAGTTGAACAGTTCCAACAGTGGCAACAAAATTGGAGTTTGTCCATAGCGAGGGAAGTCTACTTTTGAGATGTCTAGTTTTCCATCCGCAACACTAAATTTGTAATTGAGTTGCTTTCGAATCTTGCCGAAACTCCAATTGGATATATTTTCGTTAACTCTCTTTCTCTTCTTCTTTTTCGTATTACGATCCACTTCCATCATGCGACAGGGAATGCTTCCTTGCGATAGACAGACTAGGTTCCAGATTTCGGCTGAAATCCGGTTACATGCGTACAATACAGTCTGTCCAAGTCGGCTTTAAAAGTTTGAAATGCTGTTTATTAAACATCGAATCACTCCACCTTTGCCCCCTTCCTTGATTCTCTAGATAGGTTTTGAATAATTATTGTTAATTAATATAGAACCGTTTTCAAGTCCATCTACTGCGGAGAATTGATAATTAATAATAATTTCTCCATTCAGAGGAATCTCTCTTTTCGAAAGTTTTTTACAAACTAGTTCTACTAATTGCTGCCTTTCACTCATCGTTAGGATATGTCCATCTGCATTTTTTATATCATTCTCTTCTCTTAGAATACCTGCTTTAATAGTAAAATGCCTTGATGCATGTGAGAATGATGGAGACTGATAAATCATATTACTTAATGCTGTAACAACTCCCTGGATCATTTTGTTTAAGCCCTCTTTCCACACAAGATTTTTTCTATCAAGCTGGAATACCTTTTAAGTGAGCATTTTGCATTAATCTGAGTCCTTGATACACAAGGATTTCCACACATAAAAAAGGGACTTCACCCCAACTTGGCGAAGTTTTTCGGTGACCAAACCAAAAACCTCAAGAATGGAGGAAGTCACCTTGTATATTCTCCAAG
>NZ_JBNDYG010000066.1:54589-82903 GCF_049893405.1 Paenibacillus sp. Dod16 | reverse complement strand
TCTGCGCATCCTGTGCGCTTACCAAGTTGTTTTCCTTAATAAATTCCCGTAACTGTTGTTTTGTCCAAAGTCCCATGTGTTCTCCCCAACCTTTCTCTTACTTCCATTTTAATGGGTTTGAGAGTTTACACAATATATTTTACAGACTCGTTACTGTGTTACTTCTAGCCCATAATGTCCAGAGGTTGAGGGCATGAGATGTCCTGCTATTAACGGTCAATCTGTCCGCAGCAATGGAGAATAACAGAGAGAATCATGACAATTCTCCCTGAATCACACGCTTGACCATTTGGTCGTCCACAATCCGGTGCTTGTTCTGTGCGCCGTAGATTAAGGCATGTGTACACAGCTTGTTCACCAGCCGGGCGGCTCCGCTAGAGTAACTGTAGATTTCATCCATCGCCGCCTCCGTAAACAACTGTGGGTAATACGTAATGTTGTCACACGCAGGATGTACTAATGTCATAGATAACCTGAAGGTTTGTCATAGAAATCCCATAAAATTCGAGATAAATGCTTATATTAAGGGATTTGAGTGGTTGTTGCTTTAGATTACAATTATTCGGAAAGTGTCTTCTCATAAGATTGAAAATCCGAACGATGAAATAGCACTTTCCGAATCGGAAATTTGGAGAAGTTATGAATAAAATTGGAGAAAACATTCGATTATTAAGAAAAAGAATGGGATTAACCCAAATTGACTTTTCCAAGCAAATAGATATCTCACAAGGGACTCTTAGCGATATAGAACAAGGTCATTGTAATCCCTCGGTTGAAACGGTTCTATCTATACATGAAAATTATGGAGTCAGTTTAGAATTTATTTTAAAAGGAAATGAAGGTAATAAATCAGCGAAGATAATTTTTAAAGACACAATAAGTAATGAGGAAGAGTTAATTGATGTCATGAAAATACTTTCCCATGAAGCCCAATTAGAGATCCTTGACTATGCTAAATTTAAACTAAATAGCACCAAGAAAAAATAACGATACACGAGGTAAGCTATTAAGTCGTGTCTGAAAACACTTCATTGAGTTGAAAATGGCAGCCACGTATACAAACGCCAAGAATGACTTGGCTAGTTTGTCGTAGCGAGTAGCCACACGGCGAAAGTGTTTGATTTTATTGAAAATGCACTCCACTAAGTGGCGTTCTTTATACCGATACCAATGGACGTTCCATGGGTTTTGACTATTCGCTTTAGGCGGGATGGTGTAGGATGCCTGTTTTGCTGTGATCCAATTCCGAATCGCTCCGGAGCCATAGGCTTTGTCGCAAAGAATATGGCTTCCCGTAATGTCTAGCTCCTGCAGCAATTCGATCGCTGGAACGGATTCATAGACTTGACCTCCCGTTAGAAGAAAAATTAGAGGGTTTCCTAATCCATCGACAACAGTGTGAAGTTTGGTTGTCTTTCTGCCACGGCTGACGCCTATGTGCTGATTTACTTCGTGTCCGTCTGCGTTTTTTTGCACCGGCACTGTGTTGATGGGCTTTAACCGATGTTGAATCAATACTTAAGTTTTCAAAGTCAGGTTCGACCTGAAGGGCTTGGAACACTGTGACAAGCAGTCCGCTATCTCGCCACTTGCAGAAGCGACTGTACACTGTTTTCCATGAACCATAGCGTTCTTCCGGTAGATCGCGCCAGGCTGCACCACTCCGAGCAATCCATAGAAAAGCGTTAAACATGGTCCGTTCACTTAATTTTGACGGACGTCCTGTTGTGTAAGGTGGAAATAGATCCTTAATTTGATCCCACTGTCCATCTAACGTAGACGTTTCTGCACAGACACTCACGGACACCTCCGGCTCCGTGAGCACCTGTTCAATTCTTCCCGATTCGTAGCGTTTGTAGGGCACGAGTAGATCCGGGAGCTCATGGTGAATCTTGCGGCATCCCGCACACCGTAGCCTACGAATCACGAGTCGACGCAGCTCACCGCCCCCACCCCGGACCTTCCGCTCCCGACAACCGACAACCGACAACCTCTAATTTTTCTGTGCAGCACGGGCAGGGAACCTCCTCCGCACCCCTCACAAAAATCACCAAGGATCTTTTCAACCAGCGCATACTTTGTTACAATGACCATGTCTAGTGATGAAAGATATTTGCGGCGCGGCCTGTTCCAGCAGGTAACCAACGCCACGGAGGTATCCATTTTCCTTTGTTAGAATACGGTCATTATATCCGGCAACTTCCGGACAGGCAATCCCGCCAGCTTCGCGGCGTTATGGGTCAGCAGAAATATTACTGCTATATAAGTTGAATAAAAGTTCTACCCGAATTATCCTTCATGTCCAAAATCGGGAAATAAAGAGCAAGACGATCTAAAAAGGACGTGAAGAAAATGGGAATTGCGAACGAAATCGAAGCGGTGGAACAAGCCATGAAGCAAACAACAGATAAGCGAATCTATGAGCGTTATCTTGCGATTCGCCTTCGTTTGGAAGGACAGACCCTTGAGCAAATCGCTACAACCCTTCATCGCAGGCGAAAAACCATAGGTGGTTACGTGCATAAATATAAGGATGGTGGTCTATGTGCATTGGAGATGGATCATTCGTCGGGTAAGCCTCCAAAACTGACAGATCAACAAACCGATCAACTTACCCAAGTGCTCATCAACCAGCGTCCAGCAGGCGTTGGATTTGAAGCCAAATACACCTGGACGTTGAAACTTGCCACTCGTTATATTGAACGTGAATTCGGGAAAACATTTAACTTGCGTGGTCTGTCTTTACTTTTATACCGACTTGGGGTTAGCTACAAGAAAGCAACGTACACCTTGGCGGCTGCGGATCCCGAAGAGCAAAAAGAGTTTTGGGAGAAAACCGCAATGGATTTAAAAAAATGCTCATGGACGGACAAATTGATCACTTGCTCTTTGAAGACGAATCCATGATTCGTGCCTACCAGTCCCTGCAGTACAACTGGTTTCTTCGAGGACACCAGCGTCAGGTTAAACGTATGGCAAGCATGAGGGTGCTAAACTCTTTGGAACACTGGACTATGCAACGGAAAAAGTATTTTACCAGGAAAGTGAATCTTACGATGCAAAGGCGTTCATGTACTTCTTGGTATCGCTTCTCACCGAATATTCTACCGGACAAATCATTGTGGTACTGGACAATGGACGTATCCATAAAGCAGCTGCCATTGAAGATTTTCTACAGAATAATCCCCGACTCCAATTTGTGTTTCTGCCCAAATACTCTCCAGATCTAAATCCTATTGAGGGTCTTTGGAAGTGGCTCAAAAGCGATGTGATTCATAACGTTTTCTACGATAAAACGTACAAGATTCGAACGGCTGTCAGCCGATTCATGAAACGTATCAATCAGAATCCATTCGAAGTGATTGATCGACTGTGTCTTAATGTGTAATTATTCAGTTCAACTTATATAGCATACATTTCTTTCCGAAGTTAGAGTTGAAATTGTTTAAATATATTTAATTAATATTTATTCAGCCTTATAGATATGCGTGTAATATCTTTTTGAATATCTCGCCATTTGTTTTTGAATCAAATAAGTCATGAGATGCATTGCAGAAAATAATGTCCTGGCTGATGCTCTGTGACAGATAGGGTTTAATATTATCCGGCACAAATAATCCTAACGTTATTACAGAGTGGTCTTTACAGCGTTTCATAGCCCTGTAAAAGTTAACCAGTTCATAAGGCATTGCCGAGCTACAGAGCAATCGAATGTCTGAGTTTACAAAAGAGTCTTGAATCTTCGGTTCCCTTAACATACCGCAGTCAATCACTATGAAGTTATAATTATGATTTAATTCTTTCGTCATATAGAAGTCAGAACCTTCCATTGAATATGCGTTACCAGATTTATCGGGTTTGAATAACTGAATAATATGAGCTAAATGATTGTTAGTATTTGCCTCAACGTAACATGCACTTCCTCCGTGGGCGTTTATCCAACAAACCAGATTAAATGCAGTTGTAGTCACACCAACGCGCCGGTCGAATCCCGCGATGGCAATCGTAACGTTAGTGCAGTCAAACCGAAATTGTGTTATTTCTTCCACTGGTGATAGTTGATGTATCTCATC
Source organism: Paenibacillus sp. Dod16 (assembly GCF_049893405.1). Lineage (NCBI taxonomy): Bacteria > Bacillati > Bacillota > Bacilli > Caryophanales > Paenibacillaceae > Paenibacillus > Paenibacillus sp. Dod16. Next base: position 78,830 of record NZ_JBNDYG010000066.1, on the reverse strand, counting down.
TAATGAGATTGACTCTCCTGCAGGATTTCGCCGCAGCATTCCCACTTCGGAAAAGCACACTCGGAGCTCACCTTGTATCATTTCTATAGCTTCAGCAGTAACTACATTCGGAACATCTGCCTGGAGCAGTCCTTGTAAAAAAGGACTGCTCTCCGGCAGCCCTTCCGAAATCACAATAACTCTCATTTCATACATCATCTGAAATGATAAAATTGCTTGCATCATTTCTTCGTCAGTCTCATTTATTGCTCCACGGTCAATTGCTAAATAGCGAACATGACTATAGAACCGCATATCTTTGACAACAAAGGAATTGAGAGAAAACGACCCGATTAGCTTCTTTACTGGCAGTTCAAACTCTTCCTCAATAAAATCAAGCAGATTAACTTTGTTACTACTCGTCAGATATAGAATCATCATTTTACCCTTCCTTCTTGAATAACAAAATGATCCCGATGACCACCAGTCCCATGTAGAAGAAAAGCTCTATGAGCTGTTTCTTTTTGTCCACGCTCATCGTCCTCCTGCTGTTCCCATATAAGCAAACTTATATTCTGGGATATCAAAGTGGACATGCAATCTCTTGGAGCCAATCATCAACAAAGCATGTTCACGCTTTTTGCTAGCAAGAAGTTCCACTTCTGCATCCGTTAGGTTGTAAAGCTCTCGCGTTTCCTGGAGGTTTTTCCCGTCTGTTCCCATCAGCATTTTGATACAAGGAATATCCAAGAGTGCTTGCCCGTACATCTTAACTTCAGGAGCTAGAAAGTCGACAACACTGTGAGAGATAATTGCAAGTCCGGCTTCATATTTTCGAGAGCGTTTCTCTACATTTCGTAAGAATACTAGGCTCTGCGGGACGTTAGGGTCGATCATCAAATAACACTCATCACAGATCAGCAGGACGCGCTCTGTCCGGTCCTGAGACATTTGCTCCCAGCACCAGGATAAGAGGTTAAAGTATTGGGTTCTCTTGATATTCTCAGAAGTATTCTGAAGAGTATGCGTGTCCAAGCAAATGCAGCGGCTATGGGTTTGTATGGTACTGTGACCATTCCATAAAAAAGAGTCCCCACCATGTGCAATATCATGCAGCAGTAGGGACAAATCTTTATAAACTTCATCTCCAAGCTTCTTTTCCTGGCCATGAATCAGAGCGTAGAGGTCAGAAAAAGTAGGGAAGTTGGTGCTGGTTAGTTTCATAATATCCGTGGTCCAAGTAATCTCAAACTGATTATATAACTCAATCAAGCACTGTTTGAGAACAGCTTTTTGCATCATTGTAAGATCAGGGATGTAGAGGTTAAAGAAGATTTCCAGATTCTTCAGATGCAGCGCCATGTCGGACATTCCGTGACCGTCATCCTTATATAATGGAAATTCCTCATTCTCTTCATCGCGGGGAGCTGGCCGAATTTGCAGCGGATTAATTCTACCATTCGATCCACCTCCCGCGTTTATCCAGTCGCCATTTAGCCTCTGGCAAAGCTCCTTATATTCCGACTCTGGATCAATAAAAATAACTTTGGTACCCTTCATGTATTCACTAAGTGCCACATGTTTTACAGCTGTAGATTTACCTACGCCGGCTACGCCCATTATGACGATGTTTGAATTGGTTCGGTCGCCGCCACGTTTCCATGTATCGACGATGACCAATCCGCCGCTAGCGTCCTTAGCGAAATAATAACCATTTCCGTCGTTGAAGCCAGAGCTTGCAAAGGGGAAGCCTCCAACGAAGGTACTCATCGGCATGATTTTATTTAGGATATCCCCAATTTGATCTTGTGCCGGGTACATGGGGGATAGGTGACGAAAGCCCTCTTTTTGAAGATGGGCCAGGTTGCGAATTTTGCAGCGCATCATACTTAAGGTGTTTTCAACACGTCTACATGCGCGAGTGAACTGCTTATCATCTTCCGCAAATGGCATGACCATTATATTCATAAGGCCAACCGTTTCACCGTTTTGGTCAATCTGCATCATAATATTCTCACCGTCCGTAGATGCCTTGTCTGCTCGTTGACGGGTTAGAGGATCTTTAGCACTGTCAGCCATGCTGCGATTTTGTGTAATGGATTTGGATATTGCGGAGATTAAGGCGCTATTGTCTATAGGTTGAAAACCGATAGATACCATGGTAGATGGAATATTGGTTAGAGTGGAGAGCCAACCGACTTCTGCTTTGGGAGGATACTGAATGACGCCATACATTTTAGCTGTTTGTTCACCAATCACAAGGGCATTACGAGAAAACTCCAAGCCCATAGGAGTGATTGCGTTTAAAAGCGATGGATTCACAGATAGAGATGGAAATGTGGGTTTCAAAATATCATTTCTCCTTTCTGCTTATGATCCAGAAGGGGCCACCTGCTGCTGCATTCTTTCGGGCTTCGTTCAGAATAGTCGAGAAATCCCATGCCTGCTCGCTTCGCTTTCTACTAGCTGGATCGGCGACAAGAATTTTGCCTTCAGTGGTGACACCTCGAAGTACCATGAAATGACCGGAGGAAGTGAAATGACCTTTACCCATAATGGCAACAACAAGTTTTCCACTGTATAAGGCATTAATAATAGTTTGTCTGTCTTTTTGAGCTGCACCTTGCACATTCAAACCAAAATGCTGAGCTCCATCAGGAATCAAGCTATGGTAGCTGCCGGTTCCTTCAGCTAAATAACCATTGTCATAGGCCCACTTAGCCATAGTCACAGGATCGATACTTTTATCTGAAAACGTCGATACAACAATTGCTAATGAAGTTGGACCGCATCCAGACACTCCAATGGTATCCCTGGGACCGTAAGGCTTATCTGCCCAACGGGAGTCCATTTGGTTGTAGTAGACAACTTCACGACTTCCATCCTTAAACGTTACTCCCTCATATTGCTGTCCCTGACTTTCTAAATAACCCTCGTCGGTATTTTGTAGAATTTGTGTAAAGCCATAGTCGATACGCATTTCATTTACAATGGGAGCTTCATCAGCCGAGAGCCAAATTTTGAGTGACTCTATGGGGGAGGTAAGCAGTTGTAGAACCATAGCGATGAGAACTAACAAGGTGGCTGCCGGAACTAAAACCAGCAGCAATATTCGTTTGCGAGCTTGTTCGTCGGAATCAATTTTCTGGGATATTTTGGAGAGTAACTTCGCGGTGAAGGGATCCAAATTCTACACCTCCAACTTCGCAAGAAACGGAATCACATTTTCTGGTTCGGTCGTTTCGAGGTGAGTGTAAGAGGGATTGTTAACTAGGTTACATAACTGAACGATGTCTTGCTGTTTTAAAAGTTGGGTCTGCACTTGGCCATCTTCAAAATGCTGGGCAAGCCGTTTGGCTTTGTCCAAGAGCTCCCGTTCAGCCCCCTCATTTTGTCGCTGCCAGAGGATTAAATAAAATTGTCTCTCAACTACTTCACCTGAGAGAGTGAGCGTGTTCATCTCCAACATTTCTTGCCGGAGCAGTTCTTTCTGCTTAGGATCTGCTGTAGAGAGTAATGCACTGAGTTCTGAAATTAGAGGGGATATATCTACAGGGCGGCTTACCGCAAGAAACTTAAATGGAAAGTTGAAAGAAGATAATTCAGCTGTCAGCTTGCTAATAAGCATCCGCTTTTCAGAGGTACTCAATAAATCCAGGCTAATCGGGAAGATCCGTAAATAGCTCATCAGCCAACCGTCTTGTGTATGAAGGAAGTTCCAATGAATGTCTTGTACTTGTACGAATTCTTGTGCTGTTTGCATGGCAAGGTCAGTGGTGATGTTGGATTTTGATTTACTTTTCATGAGGCGAAATAAAACTGCTCCTCCGCCAAGAAGGCAGAGGAGCAGTACAATGATGGGCAGCAGCATAAAAGCAGCACCAACTTTCTATTTTGTTTTTTTCGGTGCAATATGCCAATCAGAGAATAGGTTCCCGGAGATTGTAATCGTTTCTTGCAGTTGAAGAGTCAACATGCCTTCGGGTGTCCAGGCATCCAGAATACGTGTAATTGGGATATAGGGTCCATCAGGGAACCACACCGGCGTAAAGTGCACTCGACTTTGGTAGGAGGAGTATTCATTGCTCTTTAACCAAAAATAGGCGTCTACTCCACCAGATTTCAAGTCATGTAGTCGCCAGTAGGTTTGATAAGAAAACTCCGGGAAATAGGTAACTGCGTGCTGAGCACCGGTGATGTTACTACTAGGAGCATTAGAAGAGATAGCGCTGTTGTTAGATATCTCAATGCCATATCCTGATTTCATCTTACTGGAGGAAAGAGATGGTGATTTAGTATCGGGGACGACTGATTGAGTGGCAGAGAGGGAAGCGAAATAACTAGTCCAGATATAATCCCACCAACCTCGATCTTCCCAATATCCATAGTCTATCCAATAGCCGGTATCTTTTCCGGTACTGTGCCATTGCCAGTTAGAAATCCAGATCCAGTATTCATGCCAACTAGCCGACCAGATTCCCCAGGAGGCAGTAGTTTTTGATGGATAGTTAGGAACTGTAGGGAGATGAAATGAATCGTTACGATCTTTGGCAGTAGGATTGGGTGGGGGATTTTGGTTTAGATCGACAATAGAAGCTGTTATAGAAGAGACACTAAGTGTACCGTTAGTTGAACTCACCTGAATGGAAACTGATTGTGGACTGCTAGGTGTGTGCCATTTTATCCAAACCAACTGACTGTCGCCTTCAGGAATGACGATATTCGTCACTGTGTAAGTGCTGCCCATAATCGCAAATGCAACTCTTGCCGGATTATCAGGTGTGATTTCAGCAGAGGTGGAAAGATGAACGGAGGTAATCACATCGGTATCTGTTCGGTATTGGTAGCTCGTCTGACTGGGGGAGGGGATAGTAGGGACGTTACTAAAGCGGACGATACCCAAACCAAGGGAAGTAATTATTTGATCGTTACTAACACGACTGCTCGTAGAACTATTCCAAGCGGGGAAGCCAAGGTCGGAAGTCTCTAAGAACATTGAAAGTGGTAAATTCTGATGGGTAAGGCTAACCATTTTGGAACGTAAGCCACCGTTTAGAATTTGATCGTATAATGCAGTTTCATGAGCTGTCATTCCTATAAAGCCACCTTCAAAAGTAAAGTAGGCTATCGGCTCTAAGAGCAGCTTATAGTTGCCAATCGTTAAGAGGTCATAGTCTATTGCTGTATCATTTGAAATCATTTTTATTGCTCCTTCAGAGCAAAAGTACTTTTTTATAACCTCGATATTCGTTATGCCTCCACCTGAACTGATGATCTGAGGAATTGGCAGTGCGGGGGTTTGGTAAGCATATCCTCCAACTCGAACACTAAGATTTGTTCCATTGCGATATTGCATTTTGCTGACTTTTCCAAAATGAATTAAGTTCGATGAAGGTTTCTTATTTGTATAATCCACAGGAGTAGATACTGGTGCTTCATCTGATACACGAATAACTGTCACTCTAACCCCATCGTAGCCAGGTACCCACTTATTTTGGGACGTTCCAGATCCCATGTCGCCTCCGCCATTATCAATATTCCCATCACCAGTGCCATCAGCAAAAGAAGTAAGCTGAAAAAGGGAAAGCGCAAGTATTGAAGAAAGAAGAAATAATAGAAGCCGGTTCAAAAGATTCACCTCCAAAAATAGAAGGGGCTGTCCCATAAGTAGATTTTTACGAGCGGAGAAAGACCCTCTTCATTTTCAAAATCGCAAAAAGTCAACAGAGCAGCGATTCTCCTGTTATTGGAGGATCGCTGCTCTGCGTAATTGGTCATTTGCAGCTTGCTTCAGTAGATTGTGGGCAAGGGAAAGCCACCCGACTTCAAGCGTCACTTTTTCCATGCCGCGAAGCATAAACCACCGGAAGCCCTGGTTATTCTTCAGTTGTCCAAACACACTTTCCGGTTCTGTCATTCGACGTACGGCCAAAGCGTAGCCTTCCTCGCTTTGCAAGATTGCCCGAGCTTGCTTCTGGTACCGCAGTCGTTCCAGACTTACAACCACTTCCCGATTTCCTGTTGCCTTTGTACACCGTTCCTTCAGCGGGCAACCGTCGCAACTTAAGCTGCGGTAATGACGTTTTCCAATTTCATATCCACTCTCCAAGAGTTCCTTACTTTCCTTGCGGAAATGCAGCGTTTGTCCGGTGGGGCATATCCACGTATCTTTGGCTTTGTCATAGGTCCAGTTCTCAATCTTTCCGACATTCTCTTTCCATGCTTTGCTCTTTTCTTTATGGTAGCTGCCGTATTTCACTACCGCCTGAATCTCTTTCTTTTCCAGATAGGCGTAGTTTTTTTCACTGCAGTAGCCTGCATCCGCAACTACCGTCCCAGGAAGTTTTCCTAGGATCTGCCTTGCCTTTTCCAGGTGCGGCTGTAAACAACGGGTATCGGTAGGTCTTGGGTGTAGGCTGTAGGCTGTAGGCCAAAATAAATTGGTTTTCTGTTCCAATCTGTACATTGTAACCCGGTTTGAGTTGACCATTCCGCATGTGGTCTTCCTTCATCCGCATGAAGGTCGCGTCCGGATCGGTCTTGCTGAAGCTGTTCCGGTCGCCAAGCAGTATTTGGTACCGCTCATACTTCAGTAGCCTAGGCAGCAAATCCTTGCGAATCTGCCGAACGGCTTTTTTCAGGGGCTTGTCTTTGGGTTTTTCCAATAGCTGGGCTTCGAGCTTCTGCGCTGCTAGTTCGAGTTTCTCGCTGTTCCACTCAGAAGACTCCCCGAGTTCAAGGAGGTCGTTTCCGTGGTGCTCGCGTTCTTCTTGGTCTTCTGCCGCTTCAATGCTCGCGAACAGGGCGTGTACCTTCTCCTGTAATTTCAATTTGTTCTTGTTGACCGCTTTGCCCCACACAAAGGTGTAGCGATTGGCATTCGCCTCGATTTTGGTTCCGTCCACAAAGTAATGCTCTAGCGAAACGTATTTTTCGTCAGACAAAACTGAAGCACGGCGGTAAATACCGTTTCAAGAACGTCCTTCATTCGCTGGGAACTGAAGCGATAAAAGTGCGGAAGTCGGGTCGCTGCCGTCCGGCCAGCCACATAAAGGGAATATTCCCCCGTACCGCTTTGGCGATTTGGCGAGACGAATAGATTTGCTGGGTGTACGCGTAGATAATAACTTTGGTGAGCATTTTAGGGTGGTAGCTGTCGCGGCCGCCGCCAGGATAGGCAACGTCAAAGATGGTGTCGTCCAGCCGATTGACGGCTGCGTTCACGACACGAACGAGGTGATTTTCCGGTATGTCTTCTTCCAGATCCATTGGCAAGCAAAGTTGGTCCATGGTATATTGAATGTACAAAGAAATCGCTCCTTTTGAATGGTTGGGTGGTACCTCCATTTTACCAAAAGGGCGATTTCTTTTTGTGATTTTAAAGAAGATTGTAGAAACTTTTTCTGCTCAAAGCAGCGGAGAGGACGGACTGATTGCTGAAAAGCGGTAGCGGTCGCCTTGGTCTCCGGATTTTTACCGCTAAGGGAAATAAATAAAATCTGGAGAGCACAGCGATTGGAGCAAGGGTCCGTTCGCGGAGCGTCCACACCACGTACACAAGTCAATCCGACTCAAAAACAGCGGGGCGGTCCCAAGCAGCCAGTTCACTTATGGGACAGCCCCTTCTTAAATAAGGATTGAATTGGACTAGTCCATTGACCCCACTTGTTTGTTCCAATCGCCATCTGATTCACTGGTGCTTCCCTTATTGTCACCTTGATCCTCAACCCATCCAAAGCCAGGAACGTAAACCTTCCCATCATTATTTTTAGCTCCAGCCTTTGGTTCATCTTTTGGTTTATTAGGTTGAGTTGTCTTTTCCTCATAAGCTGGAGTAGAAGCGGGAGATTGTGGTTTTGTAGAAGCCTTAACCTTTGGCTTAGGTGGCTGGGTAGGTTTATGTGTTTTTGCAGGTTGTGTAATAGGTACTTCCACGTTCTTTTTTTCCTTTTCAGGCTGAAGTATAGGAGTTTCAGATATGGTAGGCTGAGGGGTGATTTCGGCAACAGAGATGGGGGATGGACTTGGGATTGGATTCTGAGAGGAGTTAGTAGGGCTTGGCTCTATTTCAGAAATATTGATTTTAGAAGGATCTATCGATGATACAGTATTTGTTGATTCAGGTATTTGACTACTGTTCTGATGTGGCCATGCCGCCCAAGTGACAATAAGGCTAACAATCACAATTCCTCCGGCAAAAGCCCATATCTTTCGCTTCATGGTTCTCGACTCCTTATAGCATATTTGTGTTCTTACGAAAGGATCCCGTACTTCTATTTTACTGTATAATTCTGTAAAATCCAATGAAATTAGCTAACATAATATTTTTCAATGAGTTTATGAGCTGAACCGAGGCATATATACTGCTTTAACATGTAACTCTGCCTTCATTGGAGGTAAATGCCCCCAGCCAAAGGAAAGTGGCACTTCTAGCTGTATTACTGCTTCGGCTGTGAATTGCTCTATGGTGTTCGGAGAAGAAGGAGCGAACGGTGCATTGATAAGAGTTACTACTAAACCGGATAAACTATATTCCACCTGATCTCCAATCAGTTTGGCATATCTTGTCCCTTGTTGGGCCAGTCCCAAATTCTCTTGTAGCCGAGGATAGATATGTCCTGTGGAGACCTGCTCCTGCCATTCGTTTTCGGACCGTAAATAACCGCCGGAGTAACTTTGCCGCAGGCTACTGTATACATTACTGTAGTTTTCAGCAACCACGGCAATAATGGAGCTTTGCACGGCATCACGTACACCACTGGCGATAATCGTTAGTCTCATATATTCAAAAATTACACTAGAAAACATTAGTATTGCCAATACAATGGCAACAACTAACGGAAAGCCATTTCCGGATTTGTTAGTCACCCACTTCATTTCCAATACACCTCAGACTTTCCTTGAGCTCTAGCGGAGAGTTCAATGGGAAAGGAGCCGAAATCTCCAAATAGTCCGATGTTAACAGTGGTTTTCAAAGTTACCGTTACATCTTCGTTAATTTGAATTTCTCCGGTTCTACTCCACACAATTGTAGGGTATAGGCCAGTTTGTGTTTGTAATTCACTAGCACGCCTATTAGTCTCATTGCCAACCCTACCGGATATCTCAGCTTCTCGTACCAGTTCCGCGGCGAAAGTGTCCAGTTGATTCTTTACGACAAAGACCGGAAACACCTTGATCGCCAGAGCTACGCATAATATAGCAGCCAATACTAGCACCACCACATCGACGTAACCTTCTCCGCGCTTACTTCGGAGGATGGACACCTAGCATTCCTCCCTTCCTTCTGGATGGTATGCATCAGAATAACTTGCCCATCGCTCTCATGATCTCCATGCCCAAAATGACAATGTACATTAACATAAAGCATCCGAGCATATAGAATGAATACTTGCGTACTTTGCCTGGACGCTTCATTGCAATAAGCTTGACACGCTGAATCTCTACCAATTTGAAGTCATGTGCGAGCATTTCAAAATAGACAACTCCCTGATCACCACGCAATACGGCTAGCAACCCCCGTACAATATCTGATAACATCGTGCTGCCAATACGTGTCTCGAGCCTCAGCAGTGCCGTCTCCTGATTGCCGCTCTTTATATCCGCTATAGTGATAAATAATTCGCTCTGCAAGCTGCTCCCGGCATTCTTGGCGTAGACCTCAAGCATCCGCAGCACGTCTCTAGTAGCTTTAAGCTCCTGCGCGATAGTGGCTACAAACCGGGGGAGTTCAGCTTCAATGTCTTCTCTCTTTTTGCGAACGGATTCACTTGCCGCACTTATGTTTTTGAAGAATACAGTGATTGCTAAAAAGATAAAGAGTGGTGAAATCAGCGGTAAAATTGGCAGACTCACTAATCCTCCACCAAAAATTAAACCCGCTTTTACAATTGAATGAGCTACATAGGCTTGTGGGGTTAGTGGAATGCCAGCTGACTGAAGGGTTGCAGCCGTTTTACGTCTAAAGTAATCGCTTAGTCGAAGCTTAGGAGCTAGCCAGGAAGACATACGAAAGATGAGAGCATCGAAGGTAGAACTGTTTTTCTTCCCAGTTCGTGCGACCTGAATGACTGCCTTTGAGGCAGCAAGTGTAGGAAGTTTAATCAGGTCTGTGATAACGAGATAAGATCCAGCAGCGAAAAACAAACCAATGAACATTAGTAATCTGGACATCATAGACAATCACCTCCATTAGCGCTCCCATTCTTCCTCACGCACTACACCATCCCATGCAGGCTCCGGATAAGGAGCGTGAATATACGGTTCGACTTCCTCCAGACTTTTGAGGGTGATGGCCTCATAACTAATCGCCTCCTCAGCTGATTTCGGCAATTTCCCCATCTGTGTCAATGAAGTAAAGCCTGCATTACCAATAATGATGTGATCCAAAATTCTAATATGAAGCGGTTCAAAGATCGCAACCATTCGTTTGGTCATCTCTATATCTTCCCAGGATGGCTTCAGGCTCCCGCCCGGATGGTTATGCGCCATAATGATGGATGTACAGTCACAATTTAGCGCAGTCTTTAAAATATTGCGGGGGTACACAGGAGCCTCAGTGAGACCACCTTCAGAAATAATCCGTGTTTCAATCACATGGTTACCATTATCTAAGAAGGCGACCATGAAGCGTTCTCGGTCCCGTAGCCCATGTAAAAATGCGGAGAAGTAGCTTCCTGCCAGCTCTGGAGAGGTGATTTTTCGCTGTGTATTCTCCACTTCCCACTGCAGAACACGGTGAGAGATGAGGAATTCATTAAGTTGCTCAACTTTTTGTAATTGCATTGAAGTGAGTTCCAGGGAATGGGGATGCTCCAGAGCATTCGTTAGATTATTGGTATTTCCATAGTTCTCTAATTTTTCGAGTGGAATTCCCGTTAACTGATGAAGGGATTGGATATATTCCTTGACCATTCTCTTATCAAGAGAGTCTTGGCCCATCGAATTCGCTCCCTTCAGGAGATGGGACTGGCTCCAATGCATGTAAGATCTTCTTTACTGCCTGCAGCTTGCTTTTCAAATCGTCAGACAGTTCCTCTTCCTCAAACCGGTCCCAAAAGTTATGGAACCCATATTCCTCAATCAGGGATTGTAAGATGATCTGCTCTTGCGGGGATGCCTCAATCAAATTGCCTAGTAACCGAATAGAATCGTGCATTTGATTTCTCCTTTCTTACCGTTTGTATTCCAGAGGACGTGTAAGCCGGATGACTGCTGCCAGTGAGACAAACAATGCCAATGCGCAGATTGAAAGCACGATATGCCCAGGAGTGCTGGTAGTCAATGTATGGAACCAGTCGCGATTCAGAAAATAAAGTAAGGGAATATTGCCGACGAGTAGGATAGCCATGGTTAGAAATTCTTTTAACGGCTCATAGAGTAAATAGTCAAGCTCCGCCGAGACAACACGCATATCGGACAATTTGGCGACAATGGGCATGAGTGTGGATTTCAACGTTCGATCATCCTGACAGGCAATCAGGGCATCACACCACTCTTGAAAGACGGTATTATTAATCCGTCCTTTAAGCTGTAGAATCGCCAGTCTGAGGTTGGCATGAATCAGTTTCGTTTCAGCTAGGAACGCTTGAAATACGTCTGCTACGGGAGGATTCAAGTAAGGGAGATTTTCTTCAATCGCTGCCAGAATATTCTCGTTGCGCAGGTAGGAGGTGGTAATGATGGAGAGAGCCGTTTCTAGTTCACTACCAAGCTGCTTCTTGTAGAAGGTAGAGCTGAACAAGACACTCCAAAAAGGGAGTAGGGCAAATCCCCCAGCCATTACGGGTAACAACCACAAGTTGTTCAGGAGGATTGCCAGCATAGCTCCGATAATTGCTAAGGAAATGGAACCGGCGATAAGCAAACCAAAACGTTGACTATGACCCGTCTGTTCTAGAATGGCTTGGGCTTCATGTACTGTAGCTCGCCAGCCTTTAAGTTTCTTTGGGTGCTGAACAGCACGGATCCGTTTTGCTAATGTTTGATTTCGAATAGACAAATGGGAGAGTAGTTCGGAGAGTTCTTGGGCTAATGTGTAAGGAGTGAGTTGAAAGATCAACATGCAGCCTGCAGTTAAACCGATAGAGGCTAACAGCAGCATAAACGTCATGAGGCTTCACCTCCGGATAGCAAGCGATGCAATGAAGATAAGGGCAAACCGTTTTCGAGCAACCGTTTCTGTAGGCCGATGGAAATGTCACTAACCTTCTCATAAGCGCCGTCGATGCAAATACGGCCGGCTTCTTCGTAAGTAGCATGGACGGCAAACCGGAATAGCGTATGAATGACACGCTGACCATCTGGGAGTATGCAGCATTCTGTGATTTCCATCATCCTGCGGGTATTGTCCTCAAGTTTCTTCACAAACAAAATGAGTGGAAAGGCTTCTGTTACCAGGTTGTACAGGGTCTGGTCATTCATATCATATTTCTGGGTACAGAGCGTCACCATCCGGTAATAGGTAGCAAAACAAGAATTCGCATGGGTAGTGGTAATCACGGTATGACCAGTTCGAGCTGCTTCTTGAGAAGCAAAAGCTTCAGCAGATTTCATTTCTCCGACGCAAATAATATCGGGGTTTGCAGTCAGGGCGAATTCCAGAAGTTTTTCCTGATCGATATGCTGGCGGGGGTCTTCGCTGGAGCGTGTCACAGTATGCACCACATTGTTCAGAACTCGGCCGTTTTCGTCGGTAATGACCAGATCAAACTCACGGCAATCATTCTCAATAGTGAAGATACGTTTGTCAAAGGGGATCGTGGATAGCAGCCAGCTCATCAAGGTTGTTTTCCCGCTGCCGGTGGCTCCAGTGACGCACATGGATAACCCATACCTTAGACAGATGCTAAGGAAGTCCAGCATTTCCGCGGTCGCTGTTTCATTCTGAATAAAATCCTCTCGGGCTAACTTCTGAGGGTTAATGATCCGTATAGAAGCAGCAATCCCTTTATCTTTATCTGTAATGGGAGCACCGAATACGGTAATGCGAATATTGTTGGCCAGATGGCCCCGGACAATGGGCTGAGAATAGTCGAGGATCATACCGGATTGATGCAGAAGTCGCCGAATGACATCCACCGCATGCTCTGGTGAAGAAAACTGTTCTTCAGCGGGGAGTATTCGTCCATCCGTATAGCTGATTTTCACATCATTGTAGCTATTGATATTGATTTCCTCGACATCTCTTGAAAAGAGATAACGAGTCAAAAAAGAATACTCCACCATCTCGGCATACAGTCGATTGATTAATTCATCGAATGTCAGTCCTGGCACATGTAGCCGTTGGTCGGTTAGATATTGACTCATATAGGAAATGATCTGCTGTTTTTGTTCCTCAGGATGGTGGCTCATCAGTGTGGCATATTTCCCGGAAAGATAAGTCTGAACTTCCTTTAACACATCCGTAAAGGGCTTGGACTGAGTAGCAGAGAAAAATAGTGAAGAAGCTTGATTCATTGACCATCACCTCGGCGTTTTGGTAGGAGTGATTTCAGCCAATCGAGGAGATTTAAGATCGTCGCATTACGGGTTGAAATTATAGAAGATTTATCTTTTGATTTCGCAATGTGCTGATGTTCTTCCGTTAAAGCGAGTTGAATTAAATGTTCAACGCGACTGAGATATGTCTTTGCTTCTTTGCCAGACAAATCATCGAGCAGCCGTGCATCTGACGTTTGTTGCTCTAGTTCTGTCACATAGGGAAGGGTTACCTCAATACCTCCGAAAACTTGACTGTATTCCCGTTCGTCTTGCCCTGCTTTAACATTGGAAAGTACAGAAACATTCAAAGAACGGCGAAACCGTCTATCCGTCAACAATGGTAAATAGGAAGCATAGAACATCAGGCTTTTCAGCTCACAACTATGCAGCCGATAGACGGTATCGGCCAGTTCGAGTGCTACCGTGGAAAGGGGATCGGCGGACAGATAGCTGGAGCAATCAACCAATATCACATCTGCCAGATGTCTTGCTAATGTTAGGAGATCGACAGCACGTTCTCTATCGTAAGAAGCATACGTAAAAGCGGTGTCCCCTTTTTTGTAACCAATTAAAGCAATATGAGGAAAACCATCCAGTGGTAGAGCAAACCGTAGTAATTCTTCTTGAGTCAACGCAGGCAAACTGAGCAGTTCGCCTAGGGAGCGTTGTTGCTTGGCAGCTTGCGGCAGGATTATGGAAGCGGAGGGGCAAAGGGCATCGCAGCAAAGAATCAGAACATTCTTCTTTTTAGCGGCAAAAGCTTTAGCCAGCTTGATCGTCGTTACGGTCTTGCCGCTACCGGGATTGCCCCAAACAGCGATCAACGGTTTATTACTCATTTGCCTCTCCTTTCTTTTGCGGGGCTGTAAAGTAAGCATCTTGTTTGTCGGTAAAAGCTTTGGCGGTAACAGGGTCTCCGCGGTACACGAGGGACGTATGCAGCTTAGCTTTATTCTCAAGATCGGCTAAAAGTTGAGCCTGCTGCGGTTGGACAAGTAAGGTTAGGGTCGAAGGGAGTTCATTTTCCTCATCGTCTTCAGCGGTGACGTTAGTACTTGTTTGGGCGTCCAGTCCGCTGCTTGCAGTGACAGCCAATATTTCAACATACTGTAGTTCTGGAGGCATCGTAGTCGTGCGCATTTCTCCGTAATCTGAAGCGATTAAAGTCACGATATCTCCAGGTTGAAGTTTTCCGGATAATCCTGCTGCAAGGCTTTTAATTGTGACGGACAAGGCTTGTTTATGCCCATCCAGTCGATTGAGGTAAGCATCTAGTGGAACAGCAGATAACTTGGCAGGGAGCAAATAGTCGCCGCTTTTGAGATCCACCGCCGCATATTGTCCAACGACGGTCTCTGTCGCTTTGAGAACAGCTTCAGGCAAATGGAGCTTTCCTACCTCAACGGTTTCTACCTGTTCAGACTGAATTATTGAGCCTTTGGCAACATCCTTGGTAATACGGATGATTGGAGTGGTATTGCTGGCTGCACGGTTTAAGAGTGGTGCAATACCAAAACAAATGATGAGGGAGAGTAGAATACAAGTTGCTCCTAATACTGAACGATTTTTAAATCTGTGCATAAGAGACAAAACCTCCTGTGGAAGGGTTTAGAGTTGGAGCATGATAAACGCAAAAAGACCGCCGGCAGATAAAAAGGGAGCCAGCGGCAGAGAAGTTTGTTTAGCAGATTGATAACCGGATTTGATGCCGATACCTGCAGCAGTGAATAGAACAAGTGTTAATCCAATGATGCTTTGAATCGTGCCACCTACAGGACCTAGCACAAAGCCACAGGCTGCCATAAGTTTGATATCACCGCCTCCGAGCTTGCCTTTGGAGATTACAGCCGCAACAAGGTACGGTATGCCAGTAAGGAGCATCCCGGATAAGGAAAAAAGAGGAGAGAAGTGTATGAATCCTAGAGTGGTAATAACTACGGAAAGAGAATCAGGGATCTGGCGAGTTTTCACATCCTGAATGCTGGCATAAGTCAGGAGCAAGGTAAGAAGTAAACCTTTCAGAAGGATGATATTTAGGAACAGACTCAAGGTTGCTTCTCCTGCCACGGCCATTCAGGTAGACTCCTATAGGGATATACCTTTTGGCTTTTGGCAAAGTGAACCATAAAGCGTACTTGATCGAGAACAGACAGATTATTTCGGTCTTTCGTGGTCATCATCACAGAGGCGGAAACACCGGTTAAGAAAGTAACTAAGGCCATAGGCACACTGCCATTGATCAGCCAGAGTAATAGCGCCAGAAGTACAGTGAGGAGTGAACCGATAAAAGCCTGACCTAATTGCTGTTTGCCAAAACCGGGAAACCATTCGGCTTCTGGCTTCACACCCATCGGAATATACAACGTTTGCGATTCTTGAGTCATCTCAGACCTCCTATTGGTAATAGAACAAAATGATATCTTTCACCTGCCAGATGCTTTCGGCAAGAATGTAAAACAGTACTACGTTTCGGCTACGCTTCTTGTATTTCGTTGCTTCCTCATCAGCCCCAGCCAGACGTACCATGCAATACACCAAGCGACAGGCGCAGCCAAGACGGATTAAGGCGATAAGAGCTTGTGCCAACTCCTCCAGGGTATCCATTCAGTCACCCGGCCTTCGTCATTTTGCGGACCATGCCTATGAGTTTGACGGAGTGATAGACATTGTTTACAACCCCTCCACCGCCACCTGTTGTAATCAAGAAATCGGAGAGGAAACGTGGTGTCTTGATCGCGAGCATCATACAAGCTAAGCCCCAGAAGACATGGGATTGCAGCATCAGCCCCACACCTAATTTGGCTAAGGCGATTTGAATGACTACCGTCAACATGGATTGCACAAATTTCTGGGTATAGGCACGGAACACACCACGGTCATTATCCAGTAATCCAGCGCAGGCTAGCGGAATGCCAACACGAAGGATAAACATTTCGAGTCCGCGCATTAGAAACTGGAAATACAGGATGAAGAAACAAACCACGAAGACCAATCCGAATAGAGCGGTCACAAGTCCGAGTGAGCTGATGCTGTTAACCCATGCCTGCCAGTTGTAGTCGGTCGATTGTCCTATGACGACCAGTAACTGATTGGTTAGCTCTTCGACCATTTGACCGATCCAGGTATAGATGGTGGGAAAACAAATGGCAACAGCCATTGCCCTGAAAAAATTGGTCAGTAGAAACAGCGGTTCTTCATCCGGATCCCCATCGGTCCACAGGACATAAATCTCAAAGCCCTTTTTCAGAAATTTGAGAATCATCACTGCAACTCCAAAGCCAAATAAAATATCGTACAAGCTTTCCAGTAGATTCGTACCGGTTGTGAGGGTCATATATTTCTCTGCATACAAGGAGATGGGGAGGATGTCTTTTAACAAAGTGTCCATGTAAATCAACGCCCCGTTAAGCAGAGCAACGACGAGCAGCAGTAAGATCTTCTCCATCTGTTCCTCCTTTCTAAGAGAAGCGGCGTGACCGCCGCTTCCTATGAAGGCTGCTTAACCTTTGTAGTTGAACATTTCCTTGATTCGCTGAGTGAGTGTAGGCAAGATCGTTCCTTCAAACAACAGATACAGACCGCCTAGCACGAGTGCACCAATCACAACTGCCATCAGGATTTTTACTGCCGTATCCACAAAACCTTCCCCGCGTCGGTTGCTAATTACTGTCTTTGCATTGCTCCCCATGTGAGCAAATTTCTTCGGTAAAGCCTTCATCCATTTTTTCATTATTCATAACCTCCAGAATTCAGTGTGAGCATAGAAAAGAGCCTGCTATGGTTAGCAAGCTTGCTTTACTTGTAGTAGCCAATAATGATATTAAGGGTGGCTGCGCCGAGTACCGCGCCAATGCAGGATACAACGGCAACAATGATACGGTTGCTCCACTTTTTGGTGTCCATCTCATCAGCGGCAGAGCGCCGGATACTAAAATAAACAATGAGCAAACCGGAAACTACAGGAGCCAGAATCATCAACCAAGTTGTGACATCGCCAATTAATTTCTCGGTCCCGGTCACCAGCTTGCTACCTTTAATGTCGCCGGAAGCATAAACGGATGCGGATTCAATCCAATTGTAGTAAAGAGTAAATAGTACGGCTGCTGCAGTTCGTATAACCGAAGAGAAGCGGCCGGACCTTAATCGTCGTCTGAACCCGGAGGGAAGAATCCGCTTTGAGCGGCTGCTTGTTGCCGTTGTTCGGCCATCTGCCGGGTGATATCTTTCTGATAGTAGATCCAAATGTTCCAAAGTTTCACCTCCTCATTCGTATTCGTTCGTACGATTCGCCGCGTTTCTCGTTCTTCTCTCACTTTGCGATTGTGCTCCTTGTCTCCAAGGCCCATCATCGCGTTAAATACCCAAGAGGATAGATCGGGAGAATACATCATTGCTGGGTGGGAACGAGATAGCACAATCTGATAAGGGCGTGAGACACGGTGCACCTCGTCTACCGTTAACAACTTGCGCTCAAGCAGATTTAAGCTGTGTGAGGTGCTTGGAGTCGAATATTTGCCATGTGATGCAGATAACTGGTAACTGGACGTTGTATATGTCCCAAGTTTCTCACTGACTTCCCGCAGCGTCTCTAAATCGTCAGCCTGTAGATATATCCAAGTCTGACAATTGGATTTGATCGTATTGGCTACATGGTCGTCGTATTTTTCTTTTAATTGTTCGAAACTCTGTAGAAATAGGTTAAAGCGCATTCCACGCCCTCCGCCAACCGTCAACTTATTTGTGAAATCGGCAATGGGCGTAAAGTTACCAAACTCATCAAGGATAAAATTGACCCGTTGTTTTAAGCGTCCTCCACGATTGTCTGCTTCGGTAGTTAATAGTTCGTACAACTGTGATACCATAAGCGAAGCCACAGGATAAAAGGTTGTCTTCTCATCGGGGAGGATAATAAAAAGCGCCTGTTTCTTATTGCCGATGTCGGCTAAAGAAAAGTCGCTTTTGTGTGTGATGGCATAAATGGATTTGGAAGTGAAGAGGCGCAATGTGGTCAACGCTGAGGTATAGAAACTACCTTTGGTGCGGGAGGGAGCAATGTCGGAGATGCTGAGCAGAGCCCGAGCAGGATGATTCTGAGGCAACCGTTTAATGTACTCCTGCATCGGTGTTTTGTTGCCGATTTGTTTGTTCATCTCCGCTAGAAACCAATAGACATTGGTCATATTTTGAAACTCCGGGCGCTTGGCGTTATCCCACACGACACTGAGGATCGAGGCGGCGATGACCGACATTTCTCCGTTGGTCCAGATTTTTTCACCCTGAGCTTTGCCTACCAGCACGTTCGTCATGTCCCAAGCGAGCATTTCTGCTTGCTCTTGGTCTCCAGCCAGCGTCGCGTCAATGATAGGCTGAAGCAGATTGTAATGGTGGCTCTTTTCCGGATGGCGGAAATCGAGAGCAAATACTTCATAACCCAGCTTCTCCAGCAGGACGCTACTATAATGAAATAGCTCTGCTTTCGGATCAGAGATAACCAATGACTCTCCGGCTAATGCTAAGAGTCCGATGGATTGAAGGACCACTGTTCGAGATTTCCCGCTGCGTGTCGCGCCGATACAGAGAGAATGAACATCGTCCCCTATAAAGAAAAGACGCTCCTGACTTCGCGCTTGTTGTAATCCTAGGACAATACCACCAGATTTGATCAGAGGTGGTGCTGCAGTTGGGCGAGGATGGTTAATCGCGGTGTTCACTTTCGGAATAGACTTCGGATGAAGCATTCTCACGGTGAAAGTCCTCCTTCAGATCGGTTTGTCGGAAATGCAGGTCGTCGTAACCGGAATGAATCAAATGGCGAATATAGGGATGATGCAGATCGAGCAATTCGCAGTCGAAGGCATCAGCCCATTCCTCTTCTAGGAGCCATCGTGCGGAACCATGCTGATTTTGTCCCACCACTACAGGTGTTTCAATCCCGGGTGCAATTTGCTTCAGTTTACTTTGATAAGGCCGGTTATTGGAGGCGATAAAGAGAGCGGACAGGAGTAAAGTAAATCCTTGAAGACAAAGAAAGAGCAGAAAGTGAACTCTGCTAGAAATAAGACTACCTAGGCTTGTATTTAGGGAGGGGACAGTGAGGGTTGAAGTTGAACCGGATAAGGCACCATGCAGGGCCGTAGAAAAGAAGAGATTAAAGATGGAACCGATAGTTATTAAAAGCGTGCAAAGCAGCAGCCTTTGTTTCGTTTTCACCACTCAGGCTCCTCTGTGGGTTCAAAAAAATTATCAGGTCGTTCTCTCAGGGAGATAGAATCTTGATGGAATTGTTGGAAGTTATCATACTGTTCTGGAGTAGGGAAGCGGGCTTCCTGATCCAGCTGTATTTGTAGAAAGAGTGATCTGGGTGCCGGCTGATCATAAATACGGCCCCATTCTTCAACATGAAGATTATGCATCGTTACATAGACGGGATGGTCCTCGCATAGGGTATGCACCAGGCTATCTTCGTTGATAATTTGTTCCAGCATAGCAGGGTGAGAAGCGGACAATTCATAAACCGGAATGGAGCAAGCATCGAGTGGATAAAAGAGATAGTTTTCTTGACCAGCTGCTACCTCTTGTGCCATCTCCGACAGACAGTGCTTTGCGATCGTTTGATGAACCGCGAGTGCCCACTCTCCGTCATGATTCACCATGGAAATACCATTGTAGAACTCTTGGCTCTCCGTAATGTCTCCCCATGGTGTAGTTGCTGGTGGGGTCATTCCTCCAAAATACTCCGGAGCAAAAAACTCTCCATCCTGGGCCAACTTTTCTGGCGAGCCGCACCATTCTTTGAATTCCGGATCCGTAATTGCATCTTTCTTGAGCAGTTCATAAGCAGGAATGATACTTTTGGCGTCGTCGAAATAGATATGATCACCTTGTGACTCTCCAGCATGCAACGCTTCTTCACTGAGTACTTCTTTGGCATAATCAGCATCCACAACAATGCCGCTATTGTGTTCGGCCATCATGCCGTACACATGCAGGCCAATTTCCGCGCAGGTTAAAATATTACCCCATATCGAGCTTTCGGGCTGAGGCATGAACTCACTTCCTTTTATAACAAAGATGAGTTGTTACCGAGCATCTTCGGTAATTTCGAGCGTCTCCGAGTTACCGTCAAAGTCATGACTAAATTCATGTTCGTAGTTCAGGTGGATTTCCCGATCTTTAAGCTCGGGCAGTAGTTCCTCCAATCGGTCGATCAGGATCTGGACCTGTTCGAATTGCTCCATAGTCTTGTCGTTGGGACTTATGAGGAATTTGACCATCTCATCATGAATGAGAATAATCTCATTTTCGCTGAATAGTTTCTTACCATCTACCAGGCCGCTGCGGACTGCAAAGTTCTCCATTGCTTCATTTCTGTCATAAAAATATTGGCGTTGTACCGGTATTCCATTCTCTGGCGCAAGACGGTAGGTCGAAAACACATATTCGAATAGAGGATGATGTTTGCAAGCAAGAATGACATCCCCGTATTCACTAAGCTTGTAGACACCGTTTGTGATCTTCTCATCCTTATCGGTGTATGGCTTTTCGGTACAAACACCTAGCTGCAAGGCTGTTTTCCGTGCCAGGTCTGAAATGCTGCTCATAAGACGATCTGAGACAGTAACAAAAGGATTGCGTTCAATGCTGTCCATCCGTGTATAGAAGGCAATGATCTGATCCTTCTGATATAGATCTGCTAAATAGTCCGCGGATGTGGAACGCCGAACCTCAATCCCTTGCTGGGATAGGGCAGCAAAAAAGCTTTTATAAAATTCGCTTTTACTTTTCATTTGAGGCACACCTTTCAAGAAGGCTACTGTTCGTGATCCAGTTCAGCTTGAAGTGGCGATTGAAGGGGATTTAGAGAATGGGGAGTCAGTGACTCAATTTTCTTTAGAAGATGGTCAATGGATTGTTTTTCGTTATACCCTAGTGTGGAATCATTAATGCTACGATAGAGGAGGGCCGCGTAAAACGAACTGAGCTGATCGGTTTCAAACAATCTACCCTTGTCGAGTAATCCACTTCGCATTAGAAAATCGTCCTTAGCCTTCTCATATTCATTGCGATAAAAATAATGGCCCATGGTAAATCCAGTCCGCTCGTTATTCATCTCCCACGTAACAAAGCGAAACTCACCGTCCCCATCGTAACGGCCTGCTAATACATGATAGTTATATTCCAGCATACTGCGGTAACTGCTCAAACTGGAGATTCCAAGCTGGACAGCATTACGATAGCTGCGTTCTATCTCCCAGACCTTTCCGACAATGCTTGGAATCTGGTGAGCAAGTGCAGCTTCGGCATTAGCTGGATAATGAATTTCACCATTCTGATGAATAAATGCGATAGGGTCGTTCTTTTGAAGAACAGAGAGAACGGAGGACGATTCACGCTGGATATTCAAACCCAAACGGGAGAGTTCTGCTTCCAGCACCTCTTTCATTCTCGATTATTGATCTCCACTGGCCGATTGCTCCTTGAGCTGAGATGGATTCTCCTGAGAAGGAATTACTTGAGGTTGTTGATTCGGTTTGTCCTCTGAAGGTGGTCGATGCTTCCGTGGAGTTTGACGCATCAGTTTCTCAAACGATTGCAGCTTTCCATTGGTAAAAAACATTTGATCATTCCCTTCGATGTGGTTGGAGACTCACACTACCTATCGAATCCTTTATCCTTATTTCGAAGAAACCGTTCTTTCTTAGCCTGCTTCGAAAAGTCACCGCCCATTAGCTTGCTTTTGTCGTCGTAATCCATCTGAGCATTCATCGCCAAGCCTTCCATCAGGTTAAGCAGCTCAAGCACTAATTGCTCTGTCATGGCATACTGCCAATTAGCTTGTTTGATATTAAAGCTGGCATCCTTCTCTAGCTGGATGATGGTGCGAACCGTGGAGAGGATGCGGTTGGCGATACGTTTTTCTGCTTCAGCCTGATACTTAGCACGCTGCCTGTTCAAATGATCTGGATTAGAATCATAAAGCATAGCCAGGTTCATTTTGGCCTCGACGTAATCATCTACCATCTGAGCCAGATAACGATTCTCTTGCAAGATGTTCTGTACAAACTTATCCAGCGGTGTTGTCGATTCAGGAGGCAACAGCTTGTACGCAAGTCTTCCGAATTTCGGCATTTGTTGACGCAATTGAAAAAGCTGTTCAGCCAACTTCTTGACAGAAGAGGGCTCCACCAAATGATGTTTAGGAAAGTGGAGAAGAGAGTCTTCATCGTCAATTTCGAACTGCTGCTGGAATGCTCGAAATGCTTTGGGATTCAACTGCTTCAGATAGTTCTCAAATTCTGATACCAATTGATCGGTAATCTCGGATACTCCGGATTTGGCCTGATCCCGCATGGCAATAAACTGTTTGATTTTATAAGCGAACGTGTCTTTAATCAACTGTTTTCGAATGCGGTTGGGGACTTCGGGGGAAGTGAAGTTCTTCATGATTTCTTGTTTCCTGTCCCAGAACACCACATGAAGATGGGGATGATCCATTTCGTTATGAAGGGCGGCAGCCCAGCTGAGGTTCTCTGTTTTAATCTGGTTTTGAGCTGCAAGTGTGGCAATGTGCTGCTCCATGTACTGCTGCCATGCCGTGAAGTTTGATAGTCCTAGTTCCATTGCAGTTTCTTTGCGGAAAGAAATAATGCCACGATACATGTTTTTGCCTTGCTGCGAAATATCTCGGACAGTTCGCGCCACTTCTTGCCAGGAATCAAATATCTGCATCTCGCCGGGCCTTAGTTTTCCAAATAGACCATGGTTTTTCGCATCATGCCGAACTGCACCGGGACGGGTGGCGATATAACCAATATGACAGTAATTGCTGACTGCGGTTTTGGGCTTATTGGGGTGGAAGAAGCGTTGCTTATAGATCAGAGCCGACATCGGTATCGCCTCCGCGTAGTCGCTCAGCATCCTGCTCAAAACCATCACCGGAGAGGAATAGCTTCTCCACATCAGTGAGCTTCATCTTCATGTATTCCACTGCAAGCTGCCGAGCCTTCTTCTCAATCTCCCGGAAAGTTGTATAACGATTCACATCTATTAAATCCGCAATGATAGCAATGGTGGAGTAATAAGAGGCGGCGGACATGATGAGGTCTTTGCTAGCCAGTCCGGCTAACCGGTTACTCAAACTATTGATGGCAATGGTGATCTCCTGGCGGATAATAGTAGTGATGAAATCAATCTCTTCGGTATAGGCATCTACAGACATCCCCTTTTGAATAAAGGCACGTACGATATCTGACATACTGAGATGCTTGGTGGCCGAGTACTTTTTCAACGCTTCATATTGTTTCTTTGGGAGCTTGACGGTGATCTGTACGGTTTTCTCAGCTTGTGCCATGGCATCTCCTTCCCATTAGGATACTCTTATGCGACATTCGTTTACCGGGCGAAAATCACTAGAAATGTCGGTGGAAGCTCTGCTTCCACGCTGTTTTCTCGCAAAATGACATTTTGCTATTCCTGCCTTTACACCACCACCATCGGGCGGTGCCCTCTGGTGGTGGGACGGCAGTCCTCTTATCCAATGAGAAAAAAGCTTATAGCTCATAGTCACAATCCTCCTCATGAATAGGTGATTTCTCTTCGGTTGTGGGCTGACGCATAGAAACCAGATCTACATTGAAATCCTTATTGTGTGGCGTTTGGATACTGGTCTGATATCCTAACTGATCATACTTATGGGCAAATTTAAAGGCAGCCTCTTGTCCCCAATTGGGAGCCGGGCTGCCATCTCGACAAGTGGCGTTATAGTCATTATCTAAGCAGA